>NZ_JBEXTV010000025.1:0-112976 GCF_040628835.1 Streptomyces sp. NPDC006134
GTCCAGCAGTACGCGGGACAAGGCCGCGCCCTGCTGGCCCACACCACGAACAACGAGCAGGGCTTCACCTTCCGCACCCACGACCACGCCTGGCACCCGATCGACCACGAGGGCGTCACCCTGATCCGCCGCCCCGACCCCAACGCACCCGCCCCCGGTCCAGCTCCCCGTAACGGGCCACCATCCGGCTGGAGCAGAGCCGCCAAACGCCGACGCTTCGGGAGGAACTGATGTGTATCAAGTCCTTTATCTCCCGTTTGCCGGAATCGGAGAAAGTGCTCGGAAACCGGCTCCAGCGCCAGTAAAACCGCAGGTCATCCAGCCTGCTCCCCGCACCCGCGGGGATGGTCCCGCGAGCGGCGACATTCAGCAGCTCAGCCGGATCTGCTCCCCGCACCCGCGGGGATGGTCCCGCGACTTCGTCGACGACCCCGATGGACAGCAGCTGCTCCCCGCACCCGCGGGGATGGTCCCCTGTGTGCGGCGTGTGGCGTGGAGCGCGGCGACTGCTCCCCGCACCCGCGGGGATGGTCCTAGGACTTGAGCCGGCGGACGCCGGGGACAGGGCTGCTCCCCGCACCCGCGGGGATGGTCCCACCGTCCCGATCACGGCTGACAGCGACGAGGTCTGCTCCCCGCACCCGCGGGGATGGTCCCCAGCGCGGCCACGGCGAGACCACCGAGGACCGCTGCTCCCCGCACCCGCGGGGATGGTCCCATCTCGCTGACCGGGTTCAGGGTGAACGATCCCTGCTCCCCGCACCCGCGGGGATGGTCCCTTCCGGCACTCGTTGGCCGCACGCTGGGCCCGCTGCTCCCCGCACCCGCGGGGATGGTCCCGCGGCCAGCCGCGCCCCGCGCACCGCGTCCGACTGCTCCCCGCACCCGCGGGGATGGTCCCCCGATGGCCACCTACGGACTGCGGGGCTGCCACTGCTCCCCGCACCCGCGGGGATGGTCCCCAGGTTTACGGCACCGCCCCGACGACGCTTCCCTGCTCCCCGCACCCGCGGGGATGGTCCCGCCGTGACGCACGCCGGACTCACGGAAGGCTGCTGCTCCCCGCACCCGCGGGGATGGTCCCGCGTCTGCCGTCGGTGGCAGAGCTGGGCCGCGCTGCTCCCCGCACCCGCGGGGATGGTCCCGCGACCCGCGCGTTCCAGCGCGCCCAGGGCTGCTGCTCCCCGCACCCGCGGGGATGGTCCCGCGCCGAGCGGCCACGCCGCGCCGGGGGAGTGCTGCTCCCCGCACCCGCGGGGATGGTCCCACGATCGACGACACGCTGATCGTCTCCCGTACCTGCTCCCCGCACCCGCGGGGATGGTCCCCAGTGGGCCTCCGCCAACTTGAAGTCACAGGTCAAAGGGTTGGTGTGACCGGTGCTCAGGGTGCTCACGCTGGTCGTGGGCGGCTGTCTGCGCAGTAGATCGTCCGTCAGCGGTTGGTTGGCGGTTTTTCGGTGCTCGAATCGGTGGCGGACGTGCGCTTCCCGACCAGTGACAGGCGTGACTCCGACGCCGTGGTGCTCGGCCACAGAGCCTCCGGAAAAACCCGTTGGCGGAACCACGGCAGCCACTGCTACGTTTCCGGAGGCCGTGCAAGAGAGCGAGGAGGTGGTACCCGTGAACGCAGTATCGACATGGGTGCTCCCCTCCGGGGTCACGGTCGGACGGTAGGTCGTCCGGGAGCGCCGTTCAGTGCACTCCCGAAAGGCACGACCATGCATTTCACTTCCGAACAGCGTCTCGACGACGGTGTCCTCGAGTGCGAATTCACCCTCGGCGAGATCCCCGGCATCCTGTGGACGCCCGCATCCGCATCCACATCCGCACCGGCGCCGCTGATCCTGCTCAGCCCCCCTCCTCTCGGGCTGCGCAAGACGTACCCCCGGCTGGTGGCCCGAGCCCGGCACTCCGCGGCGGACGGCTTCGCCACGGCCACCATCGAGCTCCCCGGAAGCGGCGACCGGCCCCGCCTGCCCGCCGCCGAGCAGGCCCTCGCCGACCTGCACCGGGCTATGGAGGCCGGCGAGCCGGTCAGCGACGAGATCATCGACGCCCTCATCCTCCCCCTGGTCGACAAGGCGGTCCCGGAATGGCAGGCCGCCCTGGACGCCCTCCTGTCACTGCCCGAGATCGGCGGCCCGGTCGGGTACTCGGGGGGAGTGATCTCCATCGGGACCCGGCTGGCGGTGGTCGAGCCGCGCATCTCGGCCGCTGTTCTGTTCGCCGGGAGTTTCGTCCCTCGCTCCATGTTCGAGGAGGCCCGCCAGGTCACCATCCCTCTGCACGTCCTGCTGCAGTGGGACGACGAAGGGAACGACCGGCAGGCGGCCCTGGACCTGTTCGACGCCTTCGGCTCCAAGGAGAAGACGCTGCACGCCAATATGGGCGGGCACACCGGCGTCCCGCAGTTCGCGGCGGACGCAGCGGCCCAGTTCTTCACCCGACACCTGAAGTGACGCCGGGCCGTCAGGCCACCAGCAGACGGTAGCCGTGTTGGTCAGGATGCTGCTCATCCAGGGACAGGTCCCAGCCCTCCTCGGCTCTCCACACCATGGGCCCCTGCCAGAGTCTTGGCAGGGGCCCATGCTGCCCGAAGCCATGAATTGCTCGACGTCTGCAGAGCTTCGAGTGCTGCCCAAACTCGTGTACAGGTGCCGTCGGCTCGTGAACAAAGCCACTCGAGCACACCCTTTTCCGGAAAACCCCCATCAACGGGCTTCTACGATCTGTGCATGCTGGATCCCGAGCTGCTGGAACGGATCACCGCGCGGCGCGCGGAACTGGACGAACTCGAAGAACGGCTGGCCAAGGAGTTGGCGGAGGTGCGGGCTGAGCGGGATGAGCTCGCTGTCGCCGAACGGGTCCTTGAGCGGGTGTCCGGGCAGCTCGCCGAGGAACGCTCCTCGGACCTGCCGACGCCCAGACAGGTGGCCGGACGAGCGGTGATGCTGATCCCGCACCGCGAACCGGGTGTGGAGGAGAGCACGCTGCCGCCGGACTATCAGCGCATTCTCATCGTTGCGCGGCAGGCCGCGGGACCGGTCATGGCCCGCGAGGTCGGCGAGGCGGTGGGCGTCGACATCAGTGTGCGGGCCAAGCTGGAACCGCTACGCGGCAAGCTGGTCAGACTCGTCGATCGCGGCTGGCTGCGGAAACTTCCCGACGGCCGGTTCACCTCGCGCCTGTGACTAGGGGCACCGCCGCCCGGAGCGGTGCGGCACGGGCGTAACCAGGGCACCCTCGGCGGCCGTTGGAATTGACTGACGAATACCAAGAAGCACGCCGAGGACACCTGCCCGCTTGTCTGCCAGTGCCGTCTGTCGCTGTCCACGCGCACCGTCAACCACCTCGCCGATCTGCTCAGGCGCCATCTGAAGGCGATCAGGTCCCGGTGGCGGATCCTGCCACCGGGGAAGATCGCGGTGATCGTCCTGGCTGTACTGCGCCACGACGAACGCCTGGCCGACATGGCCGGCGGCAACGACATGTCCGAGTCCACCGTCCGACGCTGGCGGGACGAGCTGATCGCCCTGCTTGCCGCCCAGGCGCCGCGCCTGGACCGCGCCCTGAAGAAGGTCGTCAAGCAGGGCGGGGAGGTGGTTCTGATCGACGGCATCCTCATCCGCACCCAGCGCCGCACCGGACCGGCCGACCGGCGCAACCACTCCGGCAAGCACCGCAGCCACGGCCTGCACTTCCTCGCCCTGACCGACGAGAACGGCCGCCTGATCCGGATATCCGCCGCCCGGCCCGGCCGCACCCACGACAACACCGCCGCCTGCCACGACCACATCCTGGCCCACCTACGCGCCGCCGGCCTCGGCGCTCTGGCCGACCTCGGCTTCCGCGGCCTGGACAACGACATCCACGACACCGTGATCGTCACCGGCTACACCGCCAGCCGCACCCACAAACTCACCGCTGGTCAGAAGGAAGCCAACCGCGTCCTCGCCGTCGGACGCGCACCGGTCGAGCACGGCTTCGCCCACCTCAAGAACTGGCGGATCCTCACCAAACTCCGTACCGATCCCGCCCACGCCACCCGACTCCTGCGTGCTCTGCTCGTCCTGACGAACCTCGAAGTCGACCGCTGACGGACGATCTTGTCCGCAGACTTCCGCGCGCGACCAGCACGAGCACCACGAGGGCCGATCACACCAGCTCCTTGACCTGTGACTTCAAGTTGGCGGAGGCCCAGTCCATCCGCTGTTACAACGAGCGTCGCGACTGCTCCCCGCACCCGCGGGGACGGTCCCGGCATCGCGGGCTAGTCCCGGTGCCGTGTAGTTAAAGTCTCGGTCGGGCTGTCGGGGGTCTGGTGTGGTCGGGATGTCGATGCTGGTGGTGGCCTTGTAACCGGTCCGGTCGGCGGTGCCTTTGGCGTGGTACTTGGAGATCGTGCGTTTGACGACGCGGGGCCGGGTGCGGATGCCGGTGGTCGGGCATGAGGTCCGCGGGGATGCGGTGGCCGATGGTGCCGACGAGGTCGGTGGCAGTGTCGGCGATGACACCCGCGGCCTGGAGGCCAGGTCGCGGGCAGTGTTCAGGGTGATGGCGAAGCCGGCCCGGTCGGGGTCGATGCCGGTAGGGCTGCCGGTGGCGTCCGCCATGGCCAGCCGCAGGGCCTGGTAGGTGACCGGCAGCGCGCACACCTCCTGGTCGATGCCGGCCGAGGGCGCAGGCGCGCAGGACCCGGCCGCCCGGGAGCGCCCGGGAGGGGGACTTGATTTCCAGGTAAGCGGTCTCGATCTTCCAGCGCTGGTGGCAGAGCGTGATCAGGTCGTCGGCCGGGTGGGTGCGGTGGCCGGTCGGCGTGGTGACCTGGCGGTAGCCGACGGTGTTGCGGCCCGCGCCGGTGGCCACTGTGGTCTCGCAGTCGATGACGCGAACGGGGACCGTGCCGCATATCGAAAGAAAGGAGCCGTCGGGAAGGCGGCGCAGGACGGGAAGCCGGTGGCTGTTCTTCACCCGGCCCAGCACCTGCGCGCCGGTACGGGCGAGGGAGGTCACCAGCGCCTGGGCGGTGAAGTCGCGGTCCAGCAGGACGATCATGTCCTCGTGCAGGCTCCGCAACAGGCGCGGGGCACAGGCCCTCTCACCGGTGCCGGCCGGTCCGGAGACCGCGTCCGGAAGGGTTCGGGTGCCGCAGGAGACCAGGACCGGCAGCCGCAGGGCCGGATATCCGGCGCCGTCGTTGTTGCAGCGGTGCTCGGTGAACACGGCCGGGTCCGCTTCGCCGTCGGGCACCGCCGCCGGCGTGCCGTCGACCGCACGGACCAGCAGCCCCCGCCACCACACGCCGACCGTGCCGACACCCGCGGCCGGACCGCGCAGCAGATCGTACGGTCACCGCAGCGGTACGGCGCCCACCCGTCGGCGGGCCTGCATCGGCGCGCCGTCCGTCGGGTCCGCGGTGGGCAGCCCTTCAAGGTCTGCCGTCAGCCGCCGCCCCATCTGCCGCCGGCCCAACCGCGGGAACAGGCACCCGGCCAGCAGCAGATGCACCACCACCCGGGAGGGCAGATCCCTCACCCGTGCCTGCACCCTGCCGGTCTGGGCCAGCGCCTCATCGACCATCCCGAACGGAACGATCCAGGGCAGCTCACCGAGAGGGCCGGGCGCGAACGCCCCTACGGCAACGACAACCTCACGGAAGACGGCAGACTCGGTGCCCACGGAGCTCCTTGCCGAACAGTGATCCTGGTCGACACGGTTCCAGCAGGTACTCCGTTCCTGTTCAGGCCACTTGACACACTCGCCCCGCACCTGACCACACGGCATGGGTGCCAGGGATTCACACCCGCTCCCATCCCCGTCGCTCCGGGCGCGGGCCCAGCTGCCGGGGGTCGCGCGAGCGGTACACGACGTACGGGCGGACCAGGTACTGCACCGGCGCGCTGAACATGTGCACCAGCCGCGTGTACGGCACCAGCGCGATCAGCACCATGCCGGCCACCGCGTGCACCTGGTACAGCACCGGCACGCCCTCCATCAGGGCCGTGTCCGGGCTGAGCGTGAACAGGCTGCGCGACCAGGGCGCGATGGTGTGCCGGTAGTCGTAGCCGGTGCCGGAGGAGTGGGCGAGCTTGGCCACCATGCCCAGCACGATCGACGCCAGCAGGAACACGTACATGAGCTTGTCGTTGGCGGTGGTCGCGCGGAACACGGGCGCGTTGGTGCGGCGCCGGTAGATCAGCAGCGCGATCCCGGCGACCGTCAGCACCCCGGCCGCGGTGCCGCCGATCAGGGAGAACAGGTGGTAGGCGCGCTCGTTCACGCCGATCGCGTCCGTCCACGACTCCGGCACGAACAGGCCGATCAGATGGCCGACGAGGACGAAGAGGATGCCGTAGTGGAAGACGGGCGAGGCGATGTTCAGCAGCTTCGACTCGTACACCTGGGAGGAGCGGGTCGTCCAGCCGAACCGGTCGTAGCGGTGCCGCCAGACCAGTCCGGCGACGAGCAGCACGAACGCGGCGTACGGCAGCACGCCCCAGAGGAAGACGGTCATGGGCGGGCTCCGGCGGGTGCGGGCGGAAGGGTGGCGCAGACGGCGTCCAGGACGCGTGCGTACGGCGTGCCGAACTCGGCCAGCCGGGACCGGAGCTGCTCCAGGGCGTCGCGGTGCTCGACGAGCGGGTCGATGTTGCCGGTGCGGGCGGCGAACTCCAGCACGGCGGGCAGGAAGTCGGGCAGTTCCTCGCCGGTGCACTCCAGGCCGTGGGCGCGGTACAGCTCCTTGAACCGCACCAGCGACAGCCCGCGGCGCCGCGTGTCGCCGTCCCGCCACCAGCTCAGGTACAGGCTGTGCCGGTTCTTCAGGTCGAAGACCCGCACGTAGTGCGCCTCCAGCTCGACCGGATCCGTCACGGCCGCGTGGTCGGTGAACTCCCGCAGCTGCGGGGCCGCCTCCCGCAGCAGCGGCAGCCGGGCGCGGAACTCCTCGTCGGGGTAGGTCAGGCAGAGCGCCGCCGCCTGGTACAGCACCTCGAAACCGGGCATCACACCTCCCGCTCGTCGTCCGCGGTCTGCCGGCGGCGCAGGATGTGGAAGTTCTCCACCGGCACCAGCGGCAGCCGCCTGCGCCCCGAGTCCCGCCCGAACGGGCCGTCGCCGCCCATGCCGGGCCCGCCGTCGTGGTCCAGGCTGCACGCGTCCGGCAGGGCCGATTCCTCCAGGCGCCGCGCGTCCCCGACGGCCGCCGTCGGGATCACGTACCGCTCCTCGTACTTGGCGATCGCCAGCAGCCGGTACATCTCCTCGATCTCCCGCGGGTCCATGCCGACGGCCGCGGCGACCGCCGGGTCGGGTTCCTCGCCGAGGTTGACCGCCCGCATGTGCGAGCGCATCGCGGCCAGCTTCTCCAGCGAGGCCCGCACCGGGCCGGTGTCCCCGGCGGTGAACAGCTCCGCCAGGTACTCCAGCGGGATGCGCAGGGTGTCGATCGCGCCGAACAGGTTGTCCGCGTCCTCCCCGTCGTGCCCGGTCTCCGTCAGCGCGTCCACCACCGGCGACAGCGGCGGGATGTACCAGACCATCGGCATCGTCCGGTACTCCGGGTGCAGCGGCAGCGCCACCCGGTACCGGCTGACCAGCGCGTGCACGGGGGAGCGCCGGGCCGCCTCCAGCCAGTCGTACGGGATGCCCGCCGCCTCCGCCGCCCGCCGCACCTCGGGGTCGTGCGGGTCGAGGAAGACGCCGAGCTGGGCCTCGTACAGGCCCCGCTCGTCCGGGGTGGAGGCCGCAGCCGCCACCTTGTCGGCGTCGTACAGCACCACGCCCAGGTAGCGCAGCCGGCCCACGCACGTCTCCGAGCAGATCGTCGGCAGCCCGGCCTCGATACGCGGGAAGCAGAAGGTGCACTTCTCGGCCTTGCCGGTGCGGTGGTTGAAGTACACCTTCTTGTACGGGCAGCCGGTCACGCACATCCGCCAGCCCCGGCAGCGGTCCTGGTCGACGAGGACGACGCCGTCCTCGCTGCGCTTGTACATCGCGCCGGACGGGCAGGACGCCACGCAGGACGGGTTCAGGCAGTGCTCGCAGATGCGCGGCAGGTAGAACATGAACGTCTGCTCGTAGGCGAACCGCACCTTGTCCGCGGCCTGCCGGCGGACACGTTCCACCATCGGGTCCAGGCCGCCGTGGGCGGGGGCGCCGCCGAGGTTGTCGTCCCAGTTGGCCGACCACTCGATCTTCATGGGCTTGCCGTCGAGCTGGGAGACGGGCCGGGCGACGGGGTAGTCGGTGCCCAGCGGGGCGTCGGTGAGGTTCTTGTAGTCGTAGGTCCAGGGCTCGTAGTAGTCCTTGATCTCGGGGAGTTTCGGGTTGGAGAAGATCCCGGCGAGCTTCTTCAGCCGGCCGCCCGCCTTGAGCTTCAGCGCGCCGCGCCGGTTCAGCTCCCAGCCGCCGCGCCACCTGTCCTGGTCCTCGTAGCGGCGGGGGTAGCCCTGGCCGGGGCGGGTCTCGACGTTGTTGAACCAGACGTACTCCATGCCGCGCCGGTTGGTCCACGCCTGTTTGCAGGTGACCGAGCAGGTGTGGCAGCCGATGCACTTGTCGAGGTTCATCACCATCGCGATCTGGGCCATGGGGCGCATCAGTACTCGACCTCCTGGCCGCGGCGGCGGATCACGGTGACCTCGTCGCGCTGGTTGCCCGTCGGGCCCAGGTAGTTGAACGCCCAGGAGAGCTGGGCGTAGCCGCCGACGAGATGGGTGGGTTTGAGCAGCAGGCGGGTGAGGGAGTTGTGGATGCCGCCGCGCAGGCCGGTGGTCTCCGCCAGCGGGACGTTCACCGTGCGGTCCTGGGCGTGGTGCATGTAGACCGTGCCGGGCGGCATGCGGTGCGAGACGATCGCGCGGGCCACGACCACGCCGTTGCGGTTGACGGCCTCCACCCAGTCGTCGTCGGCCACGCCGATCGCGTCGGCGTCCTGCGGCGCCATCCAGATGCTCTGGCCGCCGCGCGACAGCGACAGCATGAACAGGTTGTCCTGGTACTCGGAGTGGATGGACCACTTGTTGTGCGGGGTGAGGTAGCGGACCGTCACCTCGCGTGTCCCGTCCGGGCCGAGGCGGGGCTCGCCGAAGAGGCGGTTCATGTCCAGCGGCGGCCGGTACACCGGCAGCGCCTCGCCCAGTTCGTGCATCCAGTCGTGGTCGAGGAAGAAGTGCTGGCGGCCTGTGAGGGTGTGCCAGGGCTTGAGGTGCTCGGTGTTCAGCGTGAACGCGGTGTAGCGGCGCCCGCCCGCCTCGCTGCCCGACCACTCCGGCGAGGTGATCACCGGGACGGGCGCGGACTGCGTGTCCGCGTAGGTGATCCGCTTGCCCTCGTGCTCGGCGGCCAGATGGGCCATCTCCCGCCCGGTCTTCGCCTCCAGCGTGCGGAACCCCTGCACAGCCAGGCGCCCGTTGGTGGTGCCGGAGAGGGCGAGGATGGTGTTCGCCATCTTCACTGCGGTGTCCAGGGACGGGCGCCCGTCGGCGGGGCCGCCGCGCACGGTCCCGTTCGACTGCCGCAGCCGCTCCACCTCCTCGTCCGGCCGCAGGGTGATGCCCTTGGCGGGCAGCCCCTTGCCCTCCGCCAGCGGGCCCAGCGCCGCGAACTTCGCGCCGATCGCCGTGTAGTCCCGCTCCACGACCGTGAGGTTCGGCAGGGTCCTGCCCGGCTCCGGATCGCACTCCCCGCGCTTCCAGTCCCGTACGACACCGCCCGGCTGGGCCGTCTCACCGGGGGTGTCGTGCTGGAGCGGGGCGGCCACCAGGTCCTTGCGCACGCCCAGGTGCCCGGCGGCCAGCTCGCTCAGCTTCTCCGCCAGCGCCTTGAACGTGTCGAAGTCGGTGCGCGCCTGCCACGGCGGGTCGACGGCCGGGGTGAAGGCGTGCACGTAGGGGTGCATGTCCGTGCTGGACAGGTCGTGCTTCTCGTACCAGGTCGCGGCGGGCAGCACCACGTCCGACAGCAGCGTGGAGGAGGTGTGCCGGAAGTCCAGCGACAGCAGCAGGTCGAGCTTGCCCTCGGGCGCCTCCCGGTGCCAGACGACGTCCCGGGGCCGCTCGCCGGGCGCCGCCTCCTCGGCCCGCAGCGAGGAGTGGGTGCCCAGCAGGTGCCGGGTGAAGTACTCGGCGCCCTTGGCGGAGGAGCCGAGCAGGTTGGCCCGCCACAGGGTCAGGATCCGCGGCCAGTTCTCCGGCGTGTCCGGGTCCTCGCAGGCGAACTTCAGCGTGCCCGCGCGCAGTTCGGCCACCGCCCGCGCCACCGGGTCGCCGAACGCCTCGCCCAGCTCCAGCGGATTGCGGTCGAAGGTCGGGTACGACGGCATCCACCCGCAGCGCGCCGACAGGGCCAGGCAGTCCGCCGCCGTCATCCCCGCCAGCCGCCCCTCGCCCAGCGGCGAGGCCAGGACGTCGGCGCCGAACCGGTCGTAGCGCCACTGGTCGGTGTGGAGGAACCAGTACGCGGTGCCGATCATCTGGCGCGGCGGGCGCGACCAGTCCGACGCGGCGGCCAGCGAGGCCCAGCCGGTCGACGGGCGGCACTTCTCCTGGCCCACGTAGTGCGCCCAGCCGCCGCCGTTGCGGCCCTGGCAGCCGGTGAGCTGGAGCAGGGCGAGGAAGGCGCGGTAGATCGTCTCTGAGTGGAACCAGTGGTTCGCCCCCGCCCCCATGATGATCATGCAGCGGCCCTTCGACCGCTCGGCGGTCCGCGCGAACTCGCGGGCGACGCGCACACAGGCCGCCGCCGGGACGGAGGTGTGCGTCTGCTGCCAGGCCGGGGTGCCGGGCGCGTCCGCGTCCTCGTAGGAGCGGGGCCAGTCGCCCGGCAGGCCGGGGCGGCCGACCCCGTACTGGGCCAGCAGCAGGTCGAACACGGTCGTCACCAACGGTCCGTCCGGCCCGCCGAGCCGCACCGCAGGCACCCCCCGCCGGACGACGTCGCCGCGGCCCTGCCCGTGCGGGCCGCCCTCGGTGTCGAAGCGGGGCAGCAGCACCTCCACGGCCGCGGCCTCCTCGTGGCCGCGCAGGCTCAGCCTCGGGCGCACGTCGCCCAGGTCGAGGTTCCACCGGCCCCGGTCCGCCTCGTTCCAGCGGAAGCCCAGCGAGCCGTTGGGCACCACGGCCCGCCCGCTCGCCTCGTCCAGCACGACCGTCTTCCACAGCGCGTCCTCGCCCTCCCGCCCCAGGTCGGCGGCGCGCAGGAACTTCGCCGGGACGTGGCCCCCGTCCCGCTCGGCCAGCGTCACCAGGAACGGCAGGTCGGTGAAGCGCCGCACGTAGTCCGTGAAGAACGGGGTCTCCCGGTCGACGAAGAACTCCTTGAGGATCACGTGCCCCATGGCGATCGCGAGCGCCCCGTCCGTGCCGGGGTGCGGATGCAGCCACTGGTCGGCGAACTTGGCGTTGTCGGCGTAGTCGGGCGCCACGACCACGACCTTCTGGCCCCGGTAGCGGGCCTCCGCCATCCAGTGCGCGTCCGGCGTGCGGGTCACCGGGACGTTCGACCCCCACATGATCAGATAGGCCGCGTCCCACCAGTCGCCCGACTCGGGGACGTCCGTCTGGTCGCCGAACACCTGCGGCGAGGCCACCGGCAGATCGGCGTACCAGTCGTAGAACGACAGCATCGGGGCGCCGATCAGCGAGTGGAAGCGGGCGCCCGCCGCGTGCGACACCATCGACATCGCGGGGATCGGCGAGAACCCCGCGATGCGGTCGGGGCCGTACGCCTTGATGGTGTGGACGTGGGCCGCCGCGACCAGCTCCACCGCCTCGTCCCAGGTCGCCCGCACCAGGCCGCCCTTGCCGCGCGCCCGCTGGTAGCGGCGCCGCCGCTCCGGGTCGCCCTGGATGTCCGCCCAGGCCAGCACCGGGTCCTTCAGGCGGGCCTTCGCCTCCCGGTACAGCTCCAGCAGCACGCCCCGCACGTACGGGTAGCGCACCCGGGTCGGCGAGTAGGTGTACCAGGAGAAGGCGGCGCCCCGGGGGCAGCCGCGCGGCTCGTACTCGGGACGGTCCGGGCCGACCGACGGGTAGTCCGTCGCCTGCGCCTCCCAGGTGATGATCCCGTCCTTGACGTACACCTGCCAGCGGCACGAGCCGGTGCAGTTCACGCCATGCGTGGAGGTCACCACCTTGTCGTGGCTCCACCGTTCCCGGTAGAAGGCGTCCGACTCGCGGCCGCCCACCAGGCCGATGCTGTGCAGGTCGGGGGAGGGCGTGCCGGGGCGCAGGAAGCGCCCGGCGCGCAGCAGTGCCGCGCCGGGCTCGGCGGGCGGTGTCCGCGTGTCCGTCACGTGCGCTGCTCCCTTGCTCGCCCTGGGCACCCCGGGTCTTCGAACCTAGGGGCGGGCGCGGAAGCGCACCTGTTCGCGGCGCCCGTACGGGTCAGGGCGCCGCGGGGCAGGGGTGGTGCGGGGGGTGAGGGCCGCAGCGGGGTGGTGCGGGGCGGGGCGGATTCCAGGGGCGCCGGTCGCCGTGGGCCCGGGGCCGGCCGCGGGTTTCAGGGCCGGCCGTGGGTCTCGGGTCCGGCCGCGGATCAGGGCTTGCGGGCGACCCCGGCGTACACCGGCACGATGCCCTCCGCCTGCGCCGCCACGTCCTCCGGCTCCGGCCGCCACCCCGTCACCGGGATGACACCCGGGCCGAGCAGCTCCAGACCGTCGAAGAACCGCGCGAACGCGGCGAGCGGGCGGGGGAAGAACGGGGTGCCGCCACGCGCGAACAGGGCGGCGGCCTTCTCCACCGCCTCCGGGTTCAGGTCGGCGGTGACCTGCGACAGGATCAGGTGACTGCCCGGGGCGAGGGCGTCGACGTACCGCTTCAGCAGGCCGTACACGTCGTCGCCGTCGGCCGCGTCGTCCAGGTAGTGCGTCAGGGCCACCAGCGACAGGGCGACGGGCCGGGACAGGTCCAGGGAGGCCGCCGCCAGCCGCAGGATCCGGTCGGGGTCGCGGACGTCGGCGTGGACGTAGTCGGTCGCGCCCTCGTCCGTGCCGCGCAGCAGCGCCTCGGCGTGCCGCAGGACGATCGGGTCGTTGTCGGCGTACACCACTCTCGCCTCCGGGGCGATCCGCTGCGCCACCTGGTGCAGGTTGGGCTCGGTGGGGATGCCGGTGCCGATGTCCAGGAACTGGCGGACCCCGGCCTCGGCGACCGTACGGACCGCCCGGTGCATGAACCGGCGGTTGGCGCGCGCCCCGCGCACCGCCGTGCTGTCCGCGGCGAGGATGCGGCGGGCCAGCTCCTCGTCCACCGGGTAGTTGTCCTTGCCGCCCAGCCACCAGTCGTAGACGCGGGCCGGATGCGGCCGGCTGGTGTCGATCGGGGCGGACACGGCGTCGGATGCGGTCATGCGGTGCGTTCTCCTCGGGATCGGGCGCGCGGCCGTCGCCGTGCGCGGGGGGCGGTGCGGGTACGGGAGGTGGTCCCCGTACGGGTGCGGGTGCGGGTGCGGGCGCGGAGGGTGGTGCGGTACGTGCCCGGCGCGCGGGCCGGTACGCCGCGGGCCGGCGCGGCGAGGGCTGTCACGGCGCGGACCGACGCGGCGCGGGCCGGTGAGGCGAGGGCCGTCATGCTCCCGGCACGGCCTGCCGGACCGGCCCCCCGGTGGGCGCGGCGCCCGTCGCTCCCGCACGCCACGCCTCCCCGGCACACCGAAGACGCCCGCAGTCTGCCATGTTTCCGCCGGCCCTTCCCCGGCCTCCCATGACCTCGCGGGTAATCGACCGGACCGCGCCACCGCGGGATCGTGGAGACATCGGGTACCGGGCCGGCGCACTCCGGCCCGGCACCCGGGTTCCCGCTGCCGTACCCCGACCCCGACGGAGGATGATTCGTCATGTCCGCGACCCAGCTCGCCGCGCTCGCCCGGACCACCGAACCGCAGTCGATGCTCCGCCGGTTCCTGGCCCTGGACGCCGTGGTGACCGGCGCCAACGCGCTCGCCTACCTCGCCTTCCCCGGCCCGCTCGGGCGCCTGCTCGGCGTCGGCTCCGGTCTGCTGACGGCACTCGGCGCCTTCCTCCTGGTGTTCGTCGCAGCGGTGGGATGGCTCGCCGGCCGGGCCCGCCCGGCGGCGCTGCCGGTGCGGGCCGTGGTGGAGCTCAACCTCGCCTGGGCGGCGCTGAGTTTCGTCGCCCTCGTCGTATGGCTCACGCCCACCATGGCCGGAGCGGTCTGGGGAGTGCTCCAGGCGGTCACCGTGAGCGGCTTCGCGCTGCTCCAGTACGGATCGCTGAAGGAATGTCAGGACACCAGCGTCTGAAGGTACTTCACCGTCGCCGGGTCGGCCGGGAGCAGCGTCTCGATGGCCAGCTCGGCGACGGTCACGTCCATCGGCGTGTTGAACGTGGAGATCGACGAGATGAAGGACAGCGTCCGGCCCCCGTGCTCCACCTGCATCGGCAGCGCGAAGTACGGCACCGGCTCGGCCGGTTCCCCGCCGGGCGCGTCGTCGGGCACCGGATACGCCGCGACCTCCTCGTACAGCGCCCGCAGCGGCTCGGAGCGGTGCAGGGCGATCTGCCGCTCCATCTGCGCCAGCAGGTGGCCGCGCCACTCGCGCAGGTTGCGGATGCGCGGCGCCAGCCCCTCCGGGTGCAGCGTCAGGCGCATCGCGTTCAGCGGCGGCCGGAGCAGGTGCTCCGGGAGACCGTCCATCAG
This sequence comes from Streptomyces sp. NPDC006134, assembly GCF_040628835.1. Classification (NCBI taxonomy): domain Bacteria; kingdom Bacillati; phylum Actinomycetota; class Actinomycetes; order Kitasatosporales; family Streptomycetaceae; genus Streptomyces; species Streptomyces sp. NPDC006134. The sequence goes on from NZ_JBEXTV010000025.1 coordinate 14,666, forward strand.
CATCGCCACGCCCCGGTTGGCGGCCAGCACGTCGTACGTGGCGTCGACCACCAGGGCGGGGTAGGGCTCGTAGCCGGTGATCAGCCGCTCCATGCCGGCGCGCAGCGCGTCCAGCGCCGGGTCGTCCAGCGGGGTCTCCGGGTAGTGCGGGGCGTAACCGGCCGCCAGCAGCAGCGCGTTGCGCTCCCGCACCGGCACGTCCAGGTGCTCGGCCAGCCGCAGCACCATCTCCTCGCTCGGCCGGGAGCGGCCCGTCTCGATGAAGCTGATGTGCCGGGCGGAGGAACCGGCGCGCAGCGCCAGCTCCAGCTGGCTGATCCGCCGCCGTTCCCGCCAGCCCCGCAGCAACGGGCCGGCCCCCTTGCCGGCGGGGGCGGCGTGCGGCGCGGCGGTACCGATCGCGACAATGGTCATGCGTACGACCGTAGTCGAGGAGCCCCCGCATGAACGAGCCGTGGCAGCAGTCCCTTTCACCGTCCCTCACGGCACACGCCGTGTACCGTGCCCGCGTGCGCGGCTGCCTGCTGGGCGGGGCGCTCGGCGACGCCCTCGGCTACCCCGTGGAGTTCTCCTCCCTCGACCGCATCCGCGCCGCGCACGGCCCGCGCGGCGTCACCGGTCTCGTCGCGGGCGGCGACGGCGTGCCCGGCCGCATCAGCGACGACACCCAGATGACCCTGTTCACCGTCGAGGCCCTGACCCAGGCGTACCAGCGGGAACGGCTCAAGGGCATCGGCGGCGGCGCGCCCCGCCTGGTCCGCTGGGCCTACGAGCGCTGGCTCCAGACCCAGCGCGCACCCGCCCCCGACCCGGAGTTCGCCCGCACCCACCCCGGGCCCGCCGGCGGCCTGGTCACCGAGGCCTGGCTGTACTCCCGCCGCGCCCCCGGCAACGCCTGCCTGTCCGGCCTCGCCACCGACTTCGTGCCGGACCCGGCGGCCCCGCTCGGCCCGCCCGGACCGGTCAACCCCGACTCCAAGGGCTGCGGCGCGGTCATGCGCTCGGCGCCCTTCGGTCTGACCGGCGCCGATGCCGGCCGGGCCTTCGGCCTGGCCGCCCGCTGCGCCCAGACCACCCACGGCCACCCCACCGGCTACTACGCGGCCGGCGCGCTCGCCGCGCTCGTGGCGTACCTCCTCGCCGGGGAGTCCGTCGAGGGCGCCGTCCTGCGCACCCTGCGCCTGCTCGCCGCCCACCCGGGTCACGAGGAGACCTCCGCCGCGCTGGAACGGGCCCTGGACCTGGCCGCCGAGGGCGACCCGAGCGCCGAGAAGGCCGAGCGGCTCGGCGCCGGCTGGATCGCCGAGGAGGCCCTCGCCCTCGGCGTCTACGCCGCCCTGGCCGCGCCCCGCCCCGAGGACGCGCTGCTGCTCGCGGTCAACCACTCCGGCGACAGCGACTCCACCGGCTCCGTCTGCGGCAACATCGTCGGCGCCCGGTACGGCGACGTCGGCCTGCCGCACGCCTGGGTGGAGCAGGTCGAGGGCCGCGACCGGATCGCCGCGCTGGCGGACGACTTCGCGGCGGAGTGCGCCCGCCGCTGAGCCTCCCCGGCCGGCGCGGCGGCACCCGGGTTCCCCCTCCCGCCCGGCGCGGCGGCACCCGGCCCCCTGACCTCTGACCAGGGCCGCAGGCCCGCTCCTGTGGCAGGCTGGACGGGTACGCGACCCCGCCGAAAGGAGCGCGGCCCATGCCCGCCGAACCGCTGTCGCAGAAGGAGATCGAGGACCGGCTCGCCGAGCTGCCGGGCTGGTCGCTCGACGGGGACCGCCTCACCCGCACCTACCGCCTCGCCTCCCACCCCGCGGCGACGGCGATGGTCGTCCACATCGCGCAGGTCCAGGAGGAGCTCGACCACCACTCCGACCTCACCCTCGGCTACAACACCGTCTCCCTGAGCGTGCACACGCACAGCGCGGGCGGCGCCGTCACCGATAAGGACTTCCAACTCGCCCGTAAAGTAGAGGACTTGGCGCCCGGACACGGTGCACACTGAGGCGCGTGCTGGACTACGACAAGGAAGCGGACCGGTACGACGCCCTACGCGGCGGCGAACCCCGGGCGGCCGCCGCCGCGCACGCCGTCCTCGGCCTCGTACCGCACGGCACGCGCAGCCTCCTCGACCTCGCCTGCGGCACCGGCATCGTCACCCGGCGGCTGGCCGCCGCGCGGGAGGGCCTGCGGGTGACCGGCGTCGACCTCGCGCCCGCCATGGTCCGCCACGCCGCCGCCCGCCTGCCCGGCGCCGTCGTCCGCGCCGACAGCCGCCGGCTGCCCTTCGCGGACGGACGGTTCGACGCCGTCACCACCGTCTGGCTGCTGCACCTCCTCGGCAGCGCCGACGACGTGCGCACCGTCGTCGGCGAGTGCGCCCGCGTGCTGCGCCCGGGCGGGGTCTACGTCACCACCGTCGACAAGGCCGCCGCCCACAACGTCGGCAGCGACATCGACGCCGTCCTCGCCGACCGCCCGCCCAGCCCGGCCCGGGACGCCGCGGCGACGGTCGAGGCATGCGCCCGCGCCCACGGCCTGCTCCCCGCGGGCCAGGCCCGCTTCACCGGCCTCGGCCAGGGCCGCAGCCCGCGCCGCACCATCGCCGACCTGCGCCGCGGCTGGTTCGTCACGCTGCCGCCGGACACCCCCCTCGCCGAGCGGTTCGCCGCCCGCCTCGCGGCCCTGCCCGACCAGGACCGCCCCCGGCCCGACCCCGTCTTCACCCTCCGGGCGTTCCGGAAGCCGCCGGACCCGGCCGCCTTCCCCGCTCCGCGCATTCCCTGATCCGGCGGGCGCGGGAGGTCCCCCTCGGCACCGTCACCGCCGCGGCGGCCGCCGTCCGGCTCCGCCCGGGAGCGGGCGGACGCCGCCCGGAGAACCGTTCGGCGCCGTCACCGAATCGGCGCACCGGTACGGCAACGCGTCCGCCCCCGGCGGCGACTGAGAGACGGAATCCCCCGTTCTCCCCCGGAGGTTCGTCCCGTGAAGCACCTGCACCCGCATCCGGCCCCCCACTCCCGCCCTCATCCCCGCCGCAGACGCCGCGCCCTCCTCCCGGCCGTCACGGTCGCCGTCACCGCCGCGGCCCTCCTCGGCGCCGGACCGGCCACGCCCGCCCCCGCCCCCGCTGCCGCCCAGGCCGCCACCGCCCGCCAGGTGGAGAAGCTGGACCGGGGCGTCGTCAGCGTCCACACCGCCGGCGGCAACCTGGTCAGCTGGCGCTGGCTCGGCACCGACCCGGACGACGTGTCCTTCAACGTCTACCGGGCCGGGACCAAGGTCAACGCGAGCCCCGTCACCGGCTCCACCACCTACTTCCACGCCGGTGCTCCCGAACACGCCGACTACACCGTCCGCGCGGTCGTCGGCGGCCAGGAGCAGGCCGACTCCGTGCACGCGATCCAGTTCCGCGCGGGCTACAAGGACGTCCCGGTCTCCCCGCCGGCCGGCGGCACCACCCCCGACGGGGTGGCGTACACCTACGAGGCCAACGACGCCTCCGTCGGCGACCTCGACGGCGACGGCGCCCTCGACCTCGTCCTGAAGTGGCAGCCCACCAACGCCAAGGACAACTCCCAGTCCGGCTACACCGGCAACACGATCGTCGACGGCATCACGCTGGACGGCACCCGGCTGTGGCGCGTCGACCTCGGCCGCAACATCCGCTCCGGCGCCCACTACACCCAGTTCCAGGTGTACGACTACGACGGCGACGGCCGGGCCGAGGTCGCGATGAAGACGGCCGACGGGACGAAGGACGGCACCGGCGCGGTCATCGGCAGCTCCACCGCCGACCACCGCAACTCCTCCGGCTACGTCCTGTCCGGCCCGGAGTACCTGACGATGTTCGACGGCCGCACCGGCAAGGCGATGCAGAGCGTCGACTACGTCCCCGCCCGCGGCACCGTCTCCTCCTGGGGCGACTCCTACGGCAACCGCGTCGACCGCTTCCTGGCCGGGACGGCGTACCTGGACGGCTCCCGCCCCTCCCTGATCATGGCCCGCGGCTACTACACGCGGACCGTCATCGCCGCCTGGGACTGGCGGGGCGGCTCCTTCACCCGCCGCTGGACCTTCGACACCAGCTCCTCCACCAACAGCGGCAAGGGGTACGACGGCCAGGGCAACCACAGCCTGTCCGTCGCGGACGTCGACGGCGACGGCAGGGACGAGATCGTGTACGGCGCCATGACCGTCGACGACGACGGCTCCGGGCTGTGGACGACCAGGCTGGGCCACGGCGACGCGGGCCACGTCGGGGACCTCGACCCGTCGCGGGCGGGCCTGGAGTACTTCAAGGTCTCCGAGGACAGCTCCAAGCCCGGCTCCTGGATGGCCGACGCGCGCACCGGCGGCCTGCTCTGGCAGACGGCCTCCGGCGCGGACAACGGCCGCGGCGTCGCCGGTGACGTCTACGCGGGCAGCCCGGGTGCCGAGGCATGGTCCGCCGCGGACACCACCCTGCGCTCGGCGACCGGCGCCGCCCTGGGCCGTGAGCCCTCCAGCACCAATTTCCTGTCCTGGTGGGACGGCGACCCGACCCGCGAACTCCTCGACGGCACCCGCATCGACAAGTACGGCACCTCCGGCGACACCCGCCTGCTGACCGGCTCCGGCGTCTCCTCCAACAACGGCACCAAGGCCACCCCCGTCCTGTCCGGCGACATCCTGGGCGACTGGCGGGAAGAAGTGGTGTGGCGGACCAGCACCAACACGGCGCTGCGGATCTACTCGACCCCGTACGAGACGGACACCAGGATCACGACGCTGCTGCACGACACCCAGTACCGCACCGCCCTGGCCTGGCAGAACTCCGGCTACAACCAGCCCCCGCACCCGAGCTTCTTCCTCGGCGCCGGCATGGCACGCGCACCGCGGCCGGCGGTGTACACGCCCTGAGCGGGGAAGCGGAAAGCCCTTGACGCCCTGCTGGTGCGGTGGCCGGCCGCCGCACCGTGGTCACTCCCGCGGGCGACTTGTAAGATCACCGCGCGGCGGGGGGCGCCCCCCGCCCACGGATTTCCGTCCCAGCCCGAGGCCGACGAGACGCATCGTGTGACGCGGTCCGGCCGAGTGCCCGACCCCGTTTCCCGGAGAACCCCATGCGTCGTCCTCTCCTCCTGGCAGCCGTCGCCACCGCGCTGCTGTGCGCCGGCTGTTCCACCTCCGACACCGGGGACGACGACGAGCCCGCGGCAACGTCGCCTTCTCCCGTCCACCACCCCGCCGTACGGGCGGCCGCCGCGGCTGTCGGCAAGGGCACGGCCCGGATCGACCAGGAGATCGAACTCACCGAGGGCGAGGAGCGGTACGTCCTCACCGTCACCGGCGGCTTCGACTTCGCCGGGGACCGGGGCCACATGGCGGTCGAACTCCCGGGGAACGGCGTCAAGCGCATCGAGGAGATCTTCGCGGGAGACAAGGTCTACGTCAGCGGCGTCCAGAGAACCGATGAAGGCGTCTGGGGAGTCATCCCCCGGGACGAGGCGGAGGCCCACTCCGCGCTTCGGGCCCCGCTCAACGACCCGGAGCACGTCCTGCGGCAGATCTCCGCGATGCGCCAGGTCACCAAGGAGGGCGAAGAGAGCGTCCACGGCGTGCGCGCCGTGCACTATCGCGGCGTGCTCGACCACGCCACCCTCACCCTGCGGATGGCCCAGGACGCGCGGGAGAAGCTGGAGCAGGCCCGCGACCTGCTGGGCGGTGACGTCCTGGTCGTCGCGGACGCGTGGGTCGACGGTCGGGGACGGCTCGTGCAGACGCGGATGTCCTTCCACGCGGCCGACGGCGGCATGACGGCGACCATGTCCCTCGCGGACTTCGGGGAACCGGTACGGGTGACGGTGCCGAAGACCGAGGACACCGTCCCGGTCACCGGCATCAGCGGTGTCCTCGTGGGGTGAGCCGGGGACGGTGACACCCGGGTGGTGCCGGGAGGGCGCGTGCCCCGTGCGGCACGCGCCCCGGGCGGTCAGGTCACCGCGCAGTCCCGGTCGCCCGCCTTGAACGACGCCGGTTTCGTGTTCGCCCCCGACCAGCTGCCCGTGAACCCGAAGCCCACGGACGAACCGGCGGCCACCTTGGCGTTCCAGCCGGTGTTCTGCACGGTCACGGCCGGACCCGACTGGGTGTGCCCGGCGTTCCACAGCTGGGAGATCTTCTGCCCGTCCGCGAACGTCCAGCCGAGCGACCAGCCGTCCCAGGCGCTCGTGCCCGTGTTGTCGAGCCGGACCTCCGCCTGGAAGCCGCCCGGCCACTGGTGGGTGACCTTGTACGTCACCGAGCACCCCCCGGCCGGCGTGGGCGTGGGCGTGGGCGTCGGGCCCGTTCCGCCGTCTCCGGTGCCGGAGGGCTCGCCGTAGACGATCCCGCGCCCGTTGGTCGCCACGTACACCCGCCCGTACACGCGCGGGTCACCGGTGATCGCCGCGCCCGTCCAGCCCCACTGGTGGGCGTCGTCGTTGACGCGGGTCCAGGTCGCGCCCTTGTCGGTGGAGCGGAAGATGCCGCGGACGCCGCCGATCTTCGCGCTGGTGTAGAGCGTCTGGTACGAGGCGCCCGGTGCCGCCTTGCCGAAGCCGACGGTGTCGGCCTGCTCGACGTTGGGCAGCTTGGTGAAGGTGGCCCCGCCGTCGGTGGAGTGCCACAGGCCGTAGGCGCCGTCCGGTGCGCCGCCCGCCAGCCAGATGTCGCCCTTCGCGCCGGGCAGTGCCTTGAAACGGACGCTGTCGCCGGCGGGCAGGCCGGTCGCGGCGGACGCCGTGAAGGTGGCGCCGCCGTCCGTGCTGACGTAGAACCTGCCGGACTTGAAGCCGTAGAACGTCTTCGGGTCGACGCGGTCGGACTCCACGATCGCGCCTTGGGGGATTCCCTTGGACGCCGTCCAGGACGTGCCGAAGCCCGTCGCGACGTGCACGCCGGCGCCCTGCGGGCTCCACACGAAGCGGCTGCCGTCCGCCGCCGCGGCCACCGTGCCGCCGCCGCTGACCCCGGCGGGGTCCGTCCCGCCGAACCAGTGGGCGCCGTTGTCCGTGGAGAAGGCGATGTGCGGACCGGAGTCCAGGTTGCCGACGCGGACGACCGTGTCCGGTTTCGCCTCGGCGAAGTCCAGGCTGGTGGTGGAGGTGAAGTTCGGCTGGGTGAACATCATCGACGGCACCTCGGCCAGGTCCGTGTGGCGGAAGCCGCCGATGTCGCCCAGCGCGCTGAGCAGCGGGGCGCCCGACGGGGGCGAGGCCAGGTCGAGGACGGCGGTCTCCTCCAGGCCCCGCACCATCGGCTTGATGGTGAACTTCGTCCCGCGGTCCCAGTCGGTGAGGTTCTCGGTGCCGTAGATCGTCGCGCCGGTGCCGTACATCATCCGGTCGGAGTCGAACGGGTCGATCTCCAGGGCTTCCGTCATCCAGCCCAGTTTCGGGGTCTGCTCGGGCGGGGACGGGTTGGCGCCCCAGGTCAGCCACGGCGAGGACGACACGTCCATCGTGTAGCGGTTCTCGCGGGTCGGGTACGACGTGTAGTCCCACGCCTTGGTCCAGGTCGCCCCGCTGTCCGTGGAGCGGAAGATCTGCGTGTCCGGCCACCAGGAGCTGTACGCCGTCGCCATCACCGTGCCGGGCCTCTGCCGGTCCACGGTCAGCCCGCTGAAGCCGAAGTAGGTGTCGGCCTCGGCGACCGGGCTGATGTCCGTCCAGGTGCCGGTCTTCGTCGCGTACCGCCACAGCCGGCCCTTGCCGCCGTCGTACGGGCCGCCCGTGTCGCTGTAGGCGAGGTAGAGATAACCGTTCTCCGCGTCCAGGACGCCCTTGTGGGCCAGGTAGCCGGTCGGCTGGCCGGGCAGCCGCTGCCAGGTGGCGCCCGCGTCCGTCGAGCGGTAGACCGCGTTGTCCTTGTCGGCGATCCCGACGTAGACCGTCTTCGTGGGGCTGCCCGCGGTGCCGGTGGACTCGTCGAAGGTGACCCAGACGACGCCCTGGTTGTCGGAGCCGTAGCCGGAGGTGTCGGTCGGGTCCTGCGCGTAGTTCCCCGGATTGGGGAAGGCCGTGACCTGCGACCAGGTGACGCCCGCGTCTGTCGACCGCCACAGGCCCTTGCCGCTGGGCGCGCCCAGGTAGAGCACGCTGTTCTCGTTCGGGTCGACCGCCAGGCGCTCGCCCATGCCGCGGCCGGGCATGTTGCCGCCCAGCTTGAACGGCAGGTCCGTCTTCCGCCAGGTCGCGCCCCGGTCGGCGGAGCGCAGCACGGCCCCGTTGCCCGGGTCCCAGTCGTTGGTGTACGTCCCGGCCGCCACGTACACGTTGTCCGGGTCGACCGGGTCGGAGGCGAGGCTGACGACGCCGGTGTGGCCCCAGTCGTCCCAGCCGACGTGGTCCAGCAGCGGGGTCCACGTCTTCGTCGGCTGCTGCCAGCGGTAGGCGCCGCCGATGTCGGTGCGGGCGTAGACGAGGTTCTTCTCGGTGCGGTTGAAGACGATGCCGGGGACGAAGCCGCCGCCGTCGATGCGGGCGTTCTTCCAGGTGTAGGTGTCGGCGGCGACCGCCGCCGCCTTCTGCGGGGGGTCGGCGGCCAGAGCGGGCGGGCCGGCCGTGAGCAGGCCGGCCGCCAGCGCCAGTACGGCCGTGAGGATGCGGGTTCTTCGCACGGTGGGGATCCTTCCGTCCGGGAGGGGACGCGCGAGAAGGCGAGAGGAGCCGGCCGGACGGCCCTCGCAGGGGAGGGGGCCGCCCGGCCGGGAACGCGGAGCGTCAGCGGGGACTTATTCGAGGAGCTCCGCGTACGAGCCCATGGCCAGGGCGATGTCGGCCTGGGCCCAGAACCGGTGGTACGTGAAGACGGGCGCGGCACCGCCCGCCAGATAGGACTCGATCTTCGACCAGGCCGGGTCGTCCTGGTAGAAGGAGCGGATCGAGTCGAAGGTGGACGAGGAGTTGATCACGTCGCCGTTCGGCATGGTGCCGGTCCAGCCGCTGGGCACGTACACCGGGTCGTCGAAGCGGTTGTAGTCGGCGCGGGTCTCCGGGACGGCGATGCCGAGGGCGTCCTGGTGGTTGTCCCACATGCCGTCCAGCAGCGCCTTCGCGATCCGGGCCGCCTCCGTGTCGCCGGAGCGGTCGGCGTAGTACGTCAGGGTCTTGGCGTACGCCGCGGCCACACCGACGTCGTTGGTGTAGTCGGCGACCGTGACGTGCAGGCCGCTGTTGGCGCCCGGCGAGGACGGGTTCCAGGTGTCGGGCTGGCCCGACCACTGGAGCGTCGACGGGATGCGGAAGGTGCCGTCCGGGTTGACGGTGGTGTGCTCCAGCGCCCAGTCGACCCACTTGTCCAGGACCGCCTTGGCCTGCGCGTTGCCGGTCTGCTGGTACAGCTCGGCGACCCGCTCCATGGACCACGCCTGGAAGCCGAACCACTGGTTGGACGGCGGGTCGTGGTAGACCGGCTTCTCGTCGTAGTACATGCCGTAGAACGTCGGCTTGCCGGCCGGCGGGGTCGCGTAGCGGCCCGCCCAGCTGTTGGTCGCGCCGCCCGCGATGGCGCCCTCGTCGGACTGGAGCCAGCGGTAGAACTCCAGCTGCCGGCCGAGCGACTTGGACCAGTCCGCCGCGCCCGTCGCCGACTTCGGCTTCAGCGGCGCGTAGTTGGCGAGCGCGTGGGCGGCCAGCGGGTTCTGGTAGCCGCCGTGGGCGTGGCTGGAGCCGATGCGCCAGGCCCAGCCCGCGGAGGTGTCCACGGCGCCGCCCCAGGCGTAGTACCAGGACAGCAGGTAGTGCGAGGCGTCCTTGCCGGTGCCCGCCGGGCAGGAGGGGCTCGTGCAGTTGCCGATCTTCTTGAAGTACTTGTCGAACATGGCGTAGCGCAGGTAGTCGCCCATCTTGGCGGCCTTGGCGACGGTCCCGGAGACCTCCGAGCCCTTGCCCTGCTGTTTGGCCCAGATGTCCGCCCAGTACGCGGCCTGCACGGCGCGCGCGTCGGCGTCCGGGGCGTTGGTGTACTTCCACTGCTTGGCGTAGGAGGCGTCGCCCGTGAACAGGTCCAGGTAGCCGTTCCTGCCGCCGTACTTGAAGGCGTCGCAGGTCGGCTGCGGGATCGTCTCCCACACCGACTCCTGCGGTCCGCGCTGGAAGGTGTTGATGTACGACGGTCCGGTGTCCGACGGGCCCGCCTCGCACTTGCCGGGCGAGTTGCCGTAGCCGTAGACGTTGTCGACGTCCTGGATCCAGTGCATGCCGTACACGTCGTCCGTGCCGTAGGCGCTCTTCAGCTCGCCCGCGATCGGGTCGGGCCCGACGGAGACGCCGGTGTCCAGCCTCGACGGGTACTCGTTGGGCGTGTCGTGCTCGGGGGCGTACGTCGCCGGCTTGGAGGCGTTGTAGGAGGAGTTGGTCGGCTGGTCGGCGTGGGTGGGGATCATGTACTTCTCCATGATCTCCCAGGCCCCGTTGAACTTGGACCAGTCACCGGTCACCTTGCCGTACATGGCCTGGAGCCACAGCAGGTAGCTGTACGCCTCCGAGGTCGTCTCGTGGCCGTGGTCGGGCGCCTCGACGATCAGCGTCTCCACCGAGTGGTACGGGATGCCCTCGGGGGAGAAGTAGCCGTTGGCCGGGTTGGTGATCTTCCCGTACAGCTCCAGGAAGCGGGCGTCGTACGTCTTGGTGGCGCCGAGCTGGGTCACGGTCACCGCGGCCTTGCCGTGGCCGGGGGCGGTGGACTCGAAGACCGCCGAGCCGGTGCCGGAAGAGTCGGCGGAGACGGTCACCTTCTGCGCCGTGTCCCAGTTCTGCGGGGTGAAGGTGAGCGAGGCGCCGCCGGTGACGGACAGCCCCGTGTTGCCGCTCGTGCGGGAGGTCGTCACGGTCACGTTCGCGGTGGGCTGCTTGGACAGCTTCACCTCGTACGTGCCCGTCTTGCCCTGCTGCACGCCCAGCTGGGTGGGGCTCGCCACCACGGCCGGGCCCGAGGCGACGGTGATGCCGACCGGGGTGGACTCGGCGGACGCGCCCAGGCTGTCGTACGCCTTCGCCAGGAGGGAGTGGCTGCCCACGGCCAGGTCGGTGACCGAGAGGGAGAACGGCGCGCTCGTGTCCGTGCCCAGCAGCCTGGTGTCGTCGTAGAACTCGACCTTGGTGATCGTGGCGTCGTCCGCGGCGGCGGCCGTGGCCGCCAGCGGGACCGCCTCGCCCTGCGAGTAGACCGCGCCCGCGGCGGGGCTGGTGAGCACGGTGATCGGCGGCTGGTGCGCGCCGGTGCACGGGGTGCCGTTGACCGCGAAGCTCGTCGGCGCGGCGTTGGTGCCGCTGTAGGTGAACTGCGCGCCGGTGGAGACGGCGGCGCCGGCGGCGACCCGCCCGTTGTACGAGGCGTTCTTCACGGTGACGTTCTGGCCGGACTGGGACCAGGTGCCGTTCCAGCCGTTGGTCAGCTTCTGGTTGCCCGTGTAGGCGTACGTCAGCGTCCAGCCGTCGAGGGCCTGGGCGCCGCGGTTGGTGAGCGTCAGTTCCGCGGTGAAGCCGGAGCCCCAGTCGTTGGTCTTGTAGTCCACGCTGCACTGGACCGTCGCGGCGTGGGCCTGGGTCGTGCCTGTTCCCGCCAGGGTGAGCGGGAGTGCGAGGGCCGCCAGGGCGGCCGTCCACAGCCGCCGCGCGGCGCGGCGTCTGCGTCTGCGTCCGGGATGCATGGTGCTGGTTCCTCCTTGCGGCTCGAACAGGGGAGTGGGAGGAGCGGGGAGGAGCAACAAGCCTTGAACCAGTGGGAGCGCTCCCATAGTGGAGAGGGCGGCAGAAGGGGTCAAGATGCGTGAAGAGTCGAAATCATTCGATAGATACGGCCCGAGAGAAAGTCGGCAACTCCCCTGTTCTTTACCGATACTTGGCGCTAGCTTCGGTGGCACCAGTGGGAGCGGTTCCACCAGTCGGCGCGCCCGTCACGGCACGCCCGGACTGCGCGGGGTCGCTCGTGCGTTCCACCCCTTTCCAGGGTCTTTCCGCCGACGGCACCTCCGGCGCCGGCGGGTTCGCTCGCGCGACCTCGCCTCCCCACGCCGCCTCGTGCCTCCGACGACACGTCACCCGATGCCGTACGGAGCCGGGGCCGCGCCATCCCCACACGCACGTCAACGGTGAGGAAACCCCCATGAGCCGCACCAGAACAGCGTTACTCGCCGCCCTCGCGCTCGTCGCCGGGGCATCCGGAACGGCGTTCGCCGCGTTCCCGGCCGACACCGGCGCGGCGGCCGTCCCCTGCACCGTCGACTACAAGGTGCAGAACCAGTGGAGCACCGGCTTCACCGCCGCCGTCACCGTCACCAACCACGGGGCCGCCAAGTCCGCTTGGCAGCTGAAGTGGTCGTACGCCGGGAACCAGAAGGTCACCAGCGCCTGGAACGCCAAGGTCACCCAGAGCGGGACCGCCGTCACCGCCGTCAACGAGAGCTACAACGGCCAGTTGGCCACCGGCGGCTCGGTCGGCTTCGGCTTCCAGGGCAGCTACAGCGGCACCAACGCGATCCCCGCCACCTTCACCCTCGACGGCGTCACCTGCAACGTCGACGACGGCGGCAGCGGAGGACCCGGCGGCCCCACCGACCCGCCGCCCACCCCGTCGGGCAAGGCCGACAACCCGTACGCCGGCGCCAAGGGGTACGTGAACCCCGAGTGGTCCGCGAAGGCCGCCGCCGAGCCGGGCGGCAGCCGGATCAGCAACCAGCCGACCGGTGTCTGGCTCGACCGGATCGCCGCCATCAACGGCGTCAACGGCGGCATGGGCCTGCGCGACCACCTCGACGAGGCGCTGAAGCAGAAGGGCTCCGGCGAGCTCTACATCCAGCTCGTCGTCTACAACCTGCCCGGCCGTGACTGCGCGGCCCTCGCCTCCAACGGCGAACTGGGCCCGACGGAGATCGACCGGTACAAGAAGGAGTACATCGACCCGATCGCCGCGATCCTCGCCGACCCGAAGTACGCGGGCCTGCGGATCGTCACCACGATCGAGATCGACTCCCTGCCCAACCTCGTCACCAACGTCACGCCCCGGCCCACCGCCACCCCCAACTGTGACGTGATGAAGGCCAACGGCAACTACCAGAAGGGCGTCGGCTACGCGCTGAACAAGCTGGGCGACATCCCCAACGTCTACAACTACATCGACGCCGGCCACCACGGCTGGCTCGGCTGGGACGACAACTTCGGCGCCTCCGCCGACATGTTCAAGACGGCCGCCACCACCGAGGGCGCCACCGTCGCCGACGTGCACGGCTTCATCGTCAACACCGCCAACTACAGCGCCCTCAAGGAGGACCACTTCAAGATCACGGACACCGTGAACGGCACGTCCGTGCGCCAGTCCAAGTGGGTGGACTGGAACCGCTACACCGACGAGCTGTCCTACGCCCAGGCCATGCGCGACAAGCTGGTCTCGATCGGCTTCGACTCCAAGATCGGCATGCTGATCGACACCTCCCGCAACGGCTGGGGCGGCGCCGAGCGGCCCACCGGTCCGGGCGCCACGACCAGCGTCGACACCTACGTCGACGGCGGCCGCTACGACCGCCGCATCCACCTCGGCAACTGGTGCAACCAGGACGGGGCGGGACTCGGCGAACGGCCGCGGGCCAACCCCGAGCCGGGCATCGACGCCTACGTGTGGATGAAGCCGCCGGGGGAGTCGGACGGCGCGAGCAAGGAGATCCCGAACACCGAGGGCAAGGGCTTCGACCGGATGTGCGACCCGACGTACACCGGCAACCCGCGCAACAACCACAACAAGTCCGGCGCCCTCCCGGACGCGCCGCTGTCCGGACACTGGTTCTCGGCCCAGTTCCGGCAGCTGATGCAGAACGCCTACCCGCCGCTGCCGTAGCCGGCGCGGGCAGGCGGTCCCGCCGGGGCCCGGTCTTCCCGGGCCGGGGCCCGGCGGCCCGCGGATCTCACCGCCGGTTTCCCCGCCGGCCGGCCACCGTTGTTGCCGGAACGGCAACAACGGTGGCCGTTCCGCGGTGCCTCGGCGCACGCTGGGATCATGGCGAACGAGAAGCCGGCCACCACGGCCCACGACCACGGACACCCCCACGGCTCCCACGCCCCGGACGCCGGCGGACCCCACCCCGGTCCTCACCCCCATGGACACCACGGCCACGACCTCCATGGGCACCACGGCCACGACCACGACCACGCCGACATCGACTGGGCCGGCATGGCGCCGCTGCTGGAGGCGGAGGCGGAGCTGTTCAGCCCCCTCTACACCCAGGCCCTGGCCTGGCTGGCGCGGGACGTACCGGACCCGGGACTGGTCGTCGACGCGGGCAGCGGACCGGGTGTCGTCTCCTGCCTGCTCGCGGACGCCTTCCCCGGCGCCCGCGTCGTCGCCGCCGACGGTGCCGGGCCGCTGCTGGAGCGGGCCCGCGCCCGCGCCGCCCGCCTCGGTGTGGCGGACCGCTTCGGCACCCTCGCCGGGGAGCTGCCCGGCGTGCTGGACGACCTCGACCACCCCGCCGACCTGCTGTGGGCCAGCCGCAGCCTGCACCACCTGGGCGACCAGCGGGCGGCCCTCGCCGCCTTCGGCGAGCGCCTCGCGCCGGGCGGCACGCTGGCGATCCTGGAGGGCGGACTGCCGATGCGGTTCCTGCCGCGGGACATCGGCATCGGGCGCCCGGGACTCCAGGCGCGGCTGGACGCGGCCCAGGAGGAGCGGTTCGCCGAGATGCGCGCGAGCCTGCCCGGCGCGGTCGCCGAGACGGAGGACTGGCCGGGCCTGCTGACCGCCGCCGGGCTGAAGCACACCGGCAGCCGCAGCTTCCTGCTCGACCTGCCCGCCCCGGCCTCCGACCGGGTCCGCGGCCACATCGCCACCTCCCTCGGCCGCCTGCGCGAGGCCCAGGACGACCGTCTCGACGCCACCGACCGCGCCACCCTCGACCGGCTCCTCGACCCGGAGGACGAGGCGAGCGTCCACCGGCGGCCGGATGTGTTCCTGCTGGCGGCGCACACCGTGCACACGGCGGTCCGGCCGGCATGAAACGGGCGAAGGCCCGGCCCGTCCCCGCGGTTCGCCGCGAGGCGGGCCGGGCCTTCGCACCGGCTCCGGTCCAGGTCGTCCCGGACGTCTCGAACGCCGCCGGGACGGACCGCCGGTCCGTCAGGCCATGTCGAACGCCGCCGGGTCCGGACCCAGGCGCCGGTCCTCGTTCAGGGCGCTGATCGCCGCGAGGTCCTCGTCGTCCAGGCTGAAGTCGAACACGGCGATGTTCTCCTTGATCCGCGACGGCGTCACGGACTTCGGGATCACGACGTTGCCGAGCTGGATGTGCCAGCGCAGCACGACCTGGGCGGGGGTGCGGCCGTGCTTGCGGGCGATGGCCACGATCGCCGGGACCTCCAGCAGGCCCTTGCCCTGGCCCAGCGGCGACCATGCCTCGGTGGCGATGCCCTGCGCGGCGTGGTACTCGCGGGCGGCCCGCTGCTGCAGGTGCGGGTGCAGCTCGATCTGGTTGACGGCCGGGACGACGGACGTCTCGGCGATCAGACGGTCCAGGTGCTCGGGCAGGAAGTTGGAGACGCCGATGGCGCGGATGCGGCCGTCGGCGTGGAGCTTCTCGAACGCCTTGTACGTGTCGACGTAGCGGTCCTTGGACGGCAGCGGCCAGTGGATCAGGTAGAGGTCCACGTACTCCAGGCCGAGCTTGGCCAGGGAGGTGTCGAAGGCGCGCAGCGTGGAGTCGTAGCCCTGGTCGCTGTTCCAGAGCTTGGTGGTGACGAAGAGCTCCTCGCGGGGGAGGCCGGAGGCGGCGATGGCCTTGCCGGTGCCCTCCTCGTTGCCGTAGATCGCCGCTGTGTCGATGCTGCGGTACCCGGCCTCCAGGGCCGTCGCGACGGCCGTCTGGGCCTCGTCGTCCGGCACCTGCCAGACGCCGAAGCCCAGCTGGGGCATCTCGACGCCGTTGTTCAGGATGATCGGGGGGACCTGGCTGCTCACGAGCTGTTGATCCTTCGTTTCTGTGGTCAGGTGGTACTCCCATGGTCAACTATCGCGGGCCGCGATGCATTCCGGACCCCGGAAAAACAGAGGGAGACGGAAGCCCGCGGACGTCACGTGCGGTACAGCGCCTCCACCACGTCCGCGTACGCCTTCTCGATCGCCTTCCGCTTCAGCTTCAGCGACGGCGTCAGCAGCCCCTCCTCCTCGGTGAACGGGTGGGCCAGGATGCGGAAGGTGCGGATCGACTCGGCCTGCGAGACCAGGGTGTTCGCGGCGACGACCGCGCGCCGCACCTCCGCCTCCAGGTCGGCGTCGCGCACCAGCGCGGCCGGGGTCATGCGGGGCTTGTTGCGCATGGTCAGCCAGTGTTCGACCGCCTCCGGGTCGAGGGTGACGAGCGCGGCGACGTACGGGCGGTCGTTGCCGACGACGAGGCACTGGCTGACCAGCGGATGGTCCCGGACCCGTTCCTCCAGCGGGCCCGGTGAGACGCTCTTGCCGCCCGAGGTGACGAGGATCTCCTTCTTGCGGCCGGTGAGGGTGAGGTAGCCGTCCCCGTCGAGGAAGCCCAGGTCGCCGGTGGCCAGCCAGCCGTCGCGCAGGGCCGCGCCGGTGGCCTCGGGGTTGTTCAGGTAGCCCTGGAAGACGGTGGCGCCGCGCAGCCATACCTCGCCGTCGTCGGCGATGCGCACGGTGACGCCGGGGATGGGCCGCCCGACGGTGCCGTAGCGGGTGCGCCCGGGCGGGTTGGCCGTCGCGGCGGCGGTGGACTCGGTCAGGCCGTACCCCTCGTAGATCTGCACGCCCGCGCCCGCGAAGAACAGCCCGAGCCGCCGGTCCATGGCCGAACCGCCCGACATCGCGTGCCGCACCCGGCCGCCCATCGCGTCCCGGACCCTGGCGTAGACGAGCTTGTCGAACAGCTGGTGCTGTACGCGCAGCGCGGCCGACGGGCCGGGGCCGGCGCCCCACGCCTTGGCCTCCACCGCCTCCGCGTACCGCACGGCGACGTCGACGGCCTTCTCGAACGCCCCCGCCCTGCCCTCCCGCTCCGCCGTGCGCCGGGCCGCGTGGAACACCTTCTCGAAGATGTACGGCACGGCGAGGACGAACGTCGGGCGGAAGGCGGCCAGGTCGGGCAGGAGCGCCGCCGCGTCGAGCCGCGGCTGGTGGCCGAAGCGGACCTTGCCGCGGACCGCGGCGACCTCCACCATCCGCCCGAAGACGTGCGCGAGCGGCAGGAAGAGCAGGGTCGCCGCCTCGTCGCCCTTCCGGGAGCGGAACACCGGCTCCCAGCGCCGGATGACGGTGTCTGCCTCGTACATGAGGTTGCCGTGCGAGAGCACACAGCCCTTGGGGTGGCCGGTGGTGCCGGAGGTGTAGACGACCGTCGCGACGGAGCCGGGGGTGACCGCCCGCCGGTGGCGGTGCACCACCTCGTCGTCGAGGTGGGCTCCGGCGTCGTACAGCTCCCGTACGGCACCGGCGTCCAGCTGCCACAGCCGGCGCAGGTGCGGCAGCCGTCCGATGACGGTGGCGATCGTCATGGCGTGGTCCTCGTGCTCCACGACCGCCGCGGTGACCTCGGCGTCGTACAGCATCCAGAAGCACTGCTCCGCCGACGACGTCGGATACACCGGCACCACCTGGGCGCCGATCGTCCACAGCGCGAAGTCGAACAACGTCCACTCGTAGCGGGTGCGGGACATGATCGCGACCCGGTCGCCGAACCGGACGCCCTGCGCCAGCAGCCCTTTGGCGAGGGCCAGCACCTCGTCGCGGAACGCGGCGGCGGTCACGTCCCGCCACCGCCCGGCCTCGTCCTTGCGGCCGAGGGCGACGCGCGACGGGTCGTCGGCGGCGTGCTGGAAGACGGCGTCGGCCAGACCGCCCACGGGCGGCGCCAGAGCCGACGGAGGGCTGGTGAACTCGCGCAAACCCGCTCCGCTCCTTGTGACGTCCGGCACAGCGCCGTGAAAGCTACCCCACCGGGGCGGGGGGAGGGGAGGGGGACGGAGGGTGAGCGATGCTCACGTTCGCGCTGGTCAGCCGGGGAGAATGCGCGCATACGGGGAGGGGGCGGACGGATTCCTGACGGCCGGGTAAGTTCCGGTGCCGTCATCTCCACCGAATCTGTACACGCGCCGGCCGCCGGAGCCGGGCTCACCTCCGGGACGGGACCTCCTCCTCTGTCAGCGCGGACGCGGCCGGATGCGTCACTCCGGTGCCGCCCGGCGCCGCGCACCCGCGTCCCGTCCCGTCCCGCACCGCGTCGTCCGTCGCCCGGTGGGCCGGAGGTCTCCTCCCTCGCCCGGCCTGTGCCGGACGGGCGAGCGGGGCACCCCTCAGCCGGCGGGTGGCCATGCCGCGGCGGGAGCCGTCCTCTCGCGCTGCTGCTGCCGCTGGGCCGCGCGCTCGCTGCCCCCGCCCAGCAGCCACACCAGAAGCCCGGCGGCGCTGAAGGCCGCGCCCACCCAGCAGGCTCCGTACCAGCCCCAGTGGTCGTACGCCTGCGCGGACAGGGCCGAGCCGGCGGCGCCGCCCAGGGCGAACGAGGTCATGTAACCGCCGGCGATCCTCGCCCGCGCCGACGGGTCCACCTCGTACACCACGCTCTGGTTGGTCACGTGGACCGCCTGCACCGCGGCGTCCATGAGCACGGCGCCGGCCACCAGCCACACGAGGTGCGTACGCCCCGGAGCGAGCACCCCGAAGGACAGACCGAGCACGGCCAGGCCCACACCGGTCGACTGCCAGCGCCGGTGCCGGAACCGGTCGATGAGCCTTCCGCCCGACGAGGTCATCAGCGCACCGGCCACCCCGGACAGCGCGAAGACGCCGATGCCCACCTGGCCGTACGAGTAGGGCGGACGGGCCAGGAGGAAGGCGGCGCTGGTCCAGAACGCCGTGAACGCGGCCATCACACACGCACCCAGGAAGCAGCGGGTGCGCAGGACCGGGTGGTGGCGGAACTGGGTCAGCACCGACCACACCTGGACGCCGTACGGCACGCCCAGGGAGGGCGCGGCCGACGACACGACAGAGCGGATGACCACCGCCACCGCGGCCATCAGCACCGCGGCCACCGCGTACACGCTGCGCCAGCCCCCCACGGCGGCGATCAGGCCGGCCACGGTGCGGGACAGCAGGATGCCGAAGAGCACGCCGCCCATCACCACGCCCAGCGCGCGTCCGCGCGTGGCGTCGTCGGCGAGCCCCGCGGTGTACGCCGTCAGAATGGGAATCGCCACCGCCCCCACCCCGATCACGAAGGACAGGGCCGTCAGCAGCCCCGCCCCCGGTGCCAGGGCGCTGCCCGCCAAGGCCAGGGCGTTGGCGGTGAACAGGCAGGTCAGCAGCGTACGACGGCGCATGATGTCCGCCGCGGGCACGATGAACAGCAGTCCGGACGCGGCACCGATCTGCCCGGCCGTGACGAGGGCCGACACCTCGGCGGTCGACGCGCCCAGGTCGTCGGAGATCCGGTCGAGCAAGGGCTGCGCGTAGTAGGCGTTGGCGGTCGTCACCCCGCAGACGGCCGCCAGGACGAACAGCAGACGGCGGGTCAATCGCGGTTCGCGCGCAGCGGTCTGTGTTTCCGGCATGGGATGTTCCTTCTCTGTTCCTGCCTCCTGCTTCCTGCTTACCAGTTCATTCATGGACTGGAGTTCATGTTTTCGTAAAGACACCCTGCGGAAGGTGCCCGCCAGGGCGGTGCGAAGCCGCACCTCCACCTAGGTTTGAACTGTGGTACAAGAACAGCAGGCGGGGCGGAGGCAGCAGTCGGACGGGTGAGGCGGATGAAGGAACCGGCGAGCGAAGGCGCTCCCCAGCCGATGGGGCGCCGGGAGCGCAGCAAGCAGCGGGTGCGCGAGCGGATCTACACCTCCGCTCTGGAGCTGTTCGCCCGGCAGGGGTACGACGGCACGACCATCGACCAGATCGCCGAGCGTGCCGACGTCGCACGGGGGACCTTCTTCAACTACTTCCAGCGCAAGGAGGACCTCGTCACCGCCTGGGCCCAGGCCCGGCGCAGGCGGCTGGAGGAGCGTATGGAGCAGTCGATGCGGTCCCGTGACGACGGCGTGACGGTGCACCTGGAGCGGTGCGTGGCCGTGCTCGCCGACATCAACGAGGCCGAGCGGGACATCGTCCCCGTGATGCTGACGGCCTGGGTGAAGGCGGGCCGCCCGCTGCTGGAGGAGCCGTACACCGGTCAGATGTTCGCGTCCGTCATCGAAGCGGGGCGTGAGCGCGGGGAGATCGCGCAGGACATCGATCCGCTCCGCGTGGGCAACATCCTGCGGGACTCCTACCTCGGGCTGCTCTACCGCTGGTGCCAGGACCCCGACGCCCTGGCCCCGCTCCAGATCGAACTCCGCGAGATCCTCCGGATCCTCCTCACCGGAGTCCTCGCCCAGGGCCGCCGCGCCCCGGCCGCCCCGCCCTCGCCCCCGCCCCCGGAGGCCGCGCCGCCCGCCGCGGGCGGTACGCGGCGTTCCCCGGCGGTCCGCTGAGGGGCGGGGCGGCGGCGACGCGCGGATGCCGGCCGTGCGGTCAGCCGGGCGTGGGCACGGCGCCGAGCACCGCGGTGGCCCGTGCCACGGGGTCGCCCGAGGCCTTGACGGGGTGGTGGTCGCGCCGGAGGTTCCAGGCGTTCTCGAGGGCGAACCAGTCGATGGCGGCCGGCGCCCGCCCGGTGGCCAGCGCGGTGTCGAGGGAGTCGAGGTACGTCGTCCAGCGCATCGCGTGGAAGCCGGAGACCAGCCCGGACCACTCCCGGTTGGCGTAGTCCCGCAGGCCGCCCGCGTCGCTGCCGGAACGGTGGCCCCAGGTGGTGAGGATCGAGCGGGCGTCGAACTCGGCGGCGGCCCGCTCCGCCTCGGTGCGGCCCCAGGACCTGGCGTCCTCCAGCCAGGGGCCGAGCAGGAACCGGGTGTCGGTGGCGAGCAGCTCGTCCAGCAGGGCGAGGTCGCGCTTCCACTCGGCCGCCCGCTCCCGGAAGAGCGGCAGGTCCTTGGCGTCGTAGGCGGCCTTGATCTGCGGAAGCAGGGACCGGCTGCGGTTGGCCAGGACCTGACGGGCGACGTCGACCAGGTCGAAGCGGTAGGCGTCGGTGGCGCGCAGGGCGGGCGCGACCTTCAGCAGCTCCACCAGCGCCCGGTACACGGTGGCGGGGTCGTAGCGCATCGCGTCCGGACTCCAGCTCGCCGCCTTGGTGGCCGTCAGCCGGGGGCGGGCGGTGAAGAGGCTGTCCTGCGCCTCGCTCCAGGTGCCGGAGGGGGTGCTGTAGGGGCCGGTGCGCAGCAGCTCCCACGCCCTGGCGGCGTGCGGGTCGGCACCGCCGTAGCGGCGCTCGGCGTACGCGGCGAACCACGCCCGGTGGTCCACCGGGCCCGTCCGCCAGGCCAGTTCGGTGAACAGCTCGTAGGCCACGGGGTTGCCGCCGGTGCCCTCCGGCAGGTAGGCGATGCCCGCCAGGGCGCTGCCGGGCTTGGTGCGCCACTGCTCGAAGCGTTCGGCCCACACGGCGGTGTTGGCGCCGATGGTGGTGTGACCGCCGAAGTTGGGGATGGTGCCGAAGGCGTAGGGCGCGCCGTGCCAGGCGGCTTCGCGGTCGAGGCCGTCGTAGCGGTCGGACAGGCCGTCCACGATGAACAGCCTGCTCTTGTCGACGGCGTCGATGATCTGCGTCGAGGGGTTCTTCTGCCAGCCGATCAGCGTCCAGACGGCACCGGGGTGCGCGGTCTGGAGGGCGTTCATCACGGCCCTGGCGGCATCCGCGACGGGCACGTTCCCGGGCCGGCCGCCCTCGTGCAGCAGGTCCATCTTGTACATCGTGGAGTCGCCGAACATCTTCCGCTGGTGCCGGTAGAACGAGGCGGCGACCTCGGGGAACATCTCGCTGCGCGGGTCGAGCCAGTCGGGCCGCTCGAAGCCGACCCAGTCGCCTTGCGGGACGACCGGCCCGGTGGGGTTCTTCTCGGTGAACTCCGGGGGAACGGTGCCGTAGTAGCCGGGCAGCACCGGGGTCATCCCGAGGTCGCGCAGCCGGTCGGCGATCCTGCGGCCGAGCCTGGCGCGGTCCTTCAGGAGCCGTTCGGAGACGGGGCCGCCGAAGCCGGACATGTTCTGCATCAGCCACCACGGCTGGTGCGCCGGGCCCGGGATCCAGGACCTGAGCTCGTCCTCGGAGTAGCCGAACTCCCGGAGGGTCTCGTGGTAGACGGCGTCGGCGCCCATCTGGACGAAGACCTCGTTCACGCCGTGCAGGGCGAGGAGGTCGATCTGCCGCTCGTAGGAGGCCCAGTCGCGGTAGGCGCCGGAGTAGCCGTCGTCGGTGTCGTTGAGCGCGAACCGGTGCGGCACCGACGCGTCCTTGCGGACGGTGCCCGCGGGCGCGGGCAGGGTGCGGGGCAGTTGCGCCGTGCTCGTCCCGGGCCAGCCGATGTCCACCTCGGCCGTGTACTTCAGGTACCAGTTGACGCCGCTGAGGAGCACGGCGGGGCTGGTGCCCCGGACGCGGATGTCGCCGGCGCGGCCGGAGACGGCGAAGTAGTCGCCGGACGCGGGGCGGCTCACCGGGACGAGGCGGAACTGCGAGACGTGGCGGGGCAGCAGCCGGGCGAGCGCCGCCCTGGCGGGCTGGACGGCGAAGGCCGGCCCGCCCGGTGGAGCGGCTGCCGCGGGGGAGGACACGGGGCCGCCCAGGACCGCGGTGAGAAGGGCGAGGGCGGTGGCCGCGCACAGGGCGGCGCGGGATCTGAGGCTTCTCACGGGTCACCTCGGTGTATTCAGTTGACGGAGTGCTCGTAAACATGGGGGGAACGCGTCCGCCCGTCAAGAGGCCCCCCACGGCCACGGTGGCGTCACCCCGGCGGGCGCCGCGGCAGTCCGCTCGCCAGGACGGCGCTCGCCAGGGCGTTCGCGGCGCTCTGGGCGGCGGGGCGGTGACGGCCGTGCAGCAGGACGAAGTCGACCGCGCCGAGCTCCGGCAGGCCCGCCCGCTCCCGCACCCGGACCAGGCCGGGCGGGACGAGCCCGCGCGAGTGCGCCATCACGCCGAGGCCGGCGCGGGCCGCCGCGATCAGGCCGTTGAGGCTGCCGCTGGTGCAGGCCACGCGCCAGGCGCGGCCCTGCCGCTGCAACGCTTCCATGGCCAGGGCCCGGGTGATGCCGGGCGGCGGATAGACGATCAGCGGGACGGGGCGGTCGGGGTCCAGGCGCAGCCGCTCCGCGCCGATCCACACCAGGCGGTCCCGCCAGACCAGCTCGCCCCGCGGGTCCTCGGCGCGCCGCTTGGCCAGCACCAGGTCCAGCTTCCCGGCGGCCAGCTGCTCGTGCAGGGTGCCGGACAGCTCCACCGTCAGTTCCAGGTCGACCTCGGGGTGATCGTGCCGGAACCGCTCCAGGATCTCCGGCAGCCGGGTCAGCACGAAGTCCTCGGACGCCCCGAACCGCAGCCGGCCGCGCAGCCGGGGACCGGTGAAGAACGCCGTCGCCTGCTCGTGCACCTCCAGGATGCGCCGGGCGAAACCGAGCATCGCCTCGCCGTCCTCGGTCAGCTCCACGGAGTGGGTGTCCCGGGTGAACAGCTGCCGCCCGGTGGCGTCCTCCAGGCGCCGCACGTGCTGGCTGACGGTCGACTGGCGCAGCCCGAGCCGCCGGGCGGCCTGCGTGAAGCTCAGCGTCTGGGCCACCGACAGGAAGGTGCGCAGGTGGGACGGGTCGTACATGAGAGGAAGGCTATCGCGGTACGTGATGACAGTCAGAGCGGTATGCGGGATTCCCGATCGCCCGGGAGAGGAGCACGATGAAGGGGGGACCCGTGTCCCCGCACCCGCGTCTCCCTGCGCCGTGGCCCTGCCGCCTCCGTGTGTGGAGGGCGCGCACCCCGTCAGCGAGCAATGGAGCACCGTGAAACACCTGCGATGGCCCCGTCGGATGCCGGTCGACCCGTACATCGTGCTGCTGCTCGGGACGGTGGGCCTTGCGGCGCTGCTGCCGGCGCGCGGGACGGCGGCGGACGCCGTCTCCGGCCTCTCCACGGCGGCGATCGCGTTCCTGTTCTTCCTGTACGGCGCCCGGCTCTCCACCCGCGAGGCGCTGGACGGGCTGCGCCACTGGCGGCTCCACGTCACGGTGCTGGCCTGCACGTTCGCCGTCTTCCCGCTGCTGGGGCTGGCGGCCCGCGGCCTGGTCCCGGTGTTCCTGACCCATCCCCTCTACCAGGGCCTGCTGTTCTGCACCCTCGTCCCGTCGACCATCCAGTCGTCGATCGCCTTCACCTCCATCGCCCGCGGCAACGTGCCCGCCGCCATCTGCGCGGGCTCCTTCTCCTCCCTGGCCGGCATCGTCGTCACGCCGCTGCTGGCCGCCGCCCTGCTGCACAGCAGCGGCGGGTTCTCCGCCGACTCGCTGCTGGAGATCGTGTTCCAGCTGCTGGTGCCGTTCGTCGCCGGGCAGCTGCTGCGGCGCTGGATCGGCGGTTTCGTCGCCCGCCACAAGAAGGCCCTCGGGCTCGTCGACCGCGGCTCGATCCTGCTCGTCGTCTACACCGCGTTCAGCGAGGGCGTGGTCCAGGGCATCTGGCACCAGGTGAGCCCTGTCCGGCTGGCCGGGCTGCTGGTCGTCGAGGCCGTCCTGCTGGCCGTGATGCTCGCCCTGACCTGGTACGGGGCCAAGGCGCTGGGCTTCGGCCGCGAGGACCGCATCGCGATCCAGTTCGCGGGCTCGAAGAAGTCCCTCGCCGCCGGCCTGCCCATGGCGAGCGTCCTGTTCGGCGCGCACGCCTCGCTGGCGGTGCTGCCGCTGATGCTCTTCCACCAGATGCAGCTGATGGTGTGCGCGGTGATCGCCAAACGCCGGGCGCGCGACGCGGACGCGGAGGACGCCACGGGGAGCCCGCGGGGAGCGCGCGCGGCGGCGGCCGGTACCGGGACGCGGTCCGGCTGAGCCGCACCGTCCACGCCCGGTCGCGCCCGTCCGTATCCATCCGCGTCCGCGTCCGTCCGCGTCCATCGGCGTCCGTCCGCGTCCGCGTCCGTCCGCGTCCATCGGCGTCCGTCCGCGTCCGTCCGCGTCCGTCCGCGCCCGGGGCGTCAGCCGCCGGGGCTCACCTGGTCCAGGGGCAGCGACAGGACCGTGCCCCGCGGCGCCCGGTCCGAGTCCAGCCCGGCGATCTCCTCGTCCGTCAGGGCCCGGTCCCACACCCGTACGTCGTCGATCGCCCCGGTGAAGAACGCCCGGCTGTCCACGCGCTGGCCGACGTGCACCCCGAACGGCGAGTTCCGGCTGACCGAGCCGGGCACGTCCGCCGCCGTGCCGAGCGCCACGCCGTCGAGGAACAGGGTCAGCCGCGTGCCGTCCCGGCGCAGCGCCACGTGGTGCCAGCGGCCGTCGTTGCGGGCGCCCGCGGCGCGCACGTACGCCGACCGCGGGGCGGACACGCCGTCGCGTACGGTGATCAGCCCCTGGACGCGGTCGTGCGCGGGCTCGGCCCGCAGCCACACCTGGGGCTGGGTAGTGCCGGTCCCGCCCATCCACAGCAGCGGCTGCTCCCCGCGCGTCGCCGTGTACCGGAACCACAGCGACGCGGTGAAGTCCTTCGTGCCCAGGGGCAGCGCGGCACGGTACGGCAGCCGTACGGCGTCGTCGGCGCCGTCGAAGGCGAGCGCGCCGCCGATCACGCCGTCCGTCGCCGCGGCACCGCCGAGGACGGCCGCGGGCGCGGCGCCCGGCGCGAGGTCCGGCGTGGTGGGGTCCGGGCCGCGGCGCGGCGTCAGCCGGTCCTCGGTGAAGCGGGCGAAGCGGATCTCGTCGCGCGCGTCGGCGGCCCCGGCCTCGTACAGCAGTCCCACGGTCGTCGTGGTCGCCGTGTCGTCGATCGCGACCAGGTCGGAGTAGCCGGCCCAGTCCCGGGTGACGACGGTGGCGCGGTCCACGCTCTCCCAGGTGGCGCCGCCGTCGTAGGAGGAGCGGAGGGCCATCGTGCGGCGGCGGTCGGGGTCGGCCGGGGCGGACAGCAGCAGGCGGTCGCCCAGACGGAGCAGGGCGCCCTGCACCTGGGGGGTGTACAGGCCGGGCAGGGCCCGGAAGGGCGCGGCGAAGGTGTCGCCGCCGTCGCGGCTGACGGTCTGGCTGCGGTGGCCGAGGTCGGTGCCGTCCTGTTCCCGGCCGCTGACCAGGATCGTGCCGTCGGCCCGCTCGGCGAGGGTCAGCTCGGACGGCTTCTGCCGGAACGGCGCGTTCGCGGGGACCGGCCAGGTGTCGGTGGCGCCGATCCGCCAGCTCTCGCCGCCGTCGTCGCTGACGATCAGCGCCGCGTGGTGCGCGGTGACCCGCTCGCCGTCCCACGTCTCGGCGTTGACGCCGAAGACCAGGCGCCCCGCGTGCTCGCCGTGGGCGAGCTGGATACCGTGCACGGGGCCGGTGGCGTACCAGGAGTTCCAGTGGGCGGGCAGGATCTCCTCGCTCAGGTCGCGCGGCGCCGACCAGGTGCGGCCGTCGTCGTCGCTGTACCGGAGGTGGGGGCGGCGGTCGCAGGGCACCGCGCAGCCGGCCGCGTCCGTGCGGCCGGTGTTGTACGTCTCGGCGAGCAGGACGCGGCCGGTCTCCCGGTCCACGACCGGGACCGGGTTGCCGTGCGTGTCGCCGCCGCCGTCGTCGACGACCGTCAGCGGGCCCCAGGTCCGGCCGCCGTCGGTGGAGCGTTTGAGGACGATGTCGATGTCGGCGGCGTCCCCGCAGTTGAGGACGCGTCCCTCGGCGAAGGCGAGGAGCGTGCCGCGCGTGGTCCGCACGATCGCCGGGATGCGGAAGCAGGCGTAACCGGGGTCCCGGGCGGCCTTGAAGAGGACCTGTTCCTCGAAGAGCGGGGCCCGGGAGGGGACTTCGGCGCCGGCGGTGCCCGGCGAGGCGGCCGTCGCGGCGAGGGAGAACAGGGCGGCCAGGGCGGTCAGGGTGACCAGGGGAGTCGGGGCGGTTCTCGGACGGGTACGCAGACGGGTACGCGGTCGTGCCGGCACGGAGCGGCCTGCCCTTCGGGGGGTTCTGGTCGATGGCCCAGCGGTCGGATCGTCATTGTCCGGACATCAGGACCTATCACGTCCTATCACGTCCGAGTCGCGCCCCACCGACGTTAGATCGGGCGCGTGCCTCTCACAAAGAAAACCGCGCGCGTGTCGTCCGCGTGGGGCTCAGGGCACGAGGACGACCTTCCCGAGGTTGCCCCGCGAGGCGACGGCCGCGTGCGCGGCGGCCGCGTCCTCCAGGGGGAACAGGCCGTGCACGGCGGGCCGCAGCGTCCCCTCGGCGAACAGGTCCCACAGCTCCCGGCGCCACCGCTCGTAGAGGTCCGGCCGCTCCCGGGCGATCCGCGCCATCTGGAAACCCGTCACCGTCTTGGCGCCCACCAGCAGGTCGTACGCCCGGACGGTCCCGCCGCCCGAGCTGTACGCCACCAGCCGCCCGCCCGGGGCGAGGGCGGCGATCGCCGGGGTGAGCAGGTCGCCGCCGACCGCGTCGAGGACGTAGTCGGCCGGTTCGCCCCAGCTCTCGTCGCCGTAGACCACGACGTCGTCGGCCCCGAGGGAGCGTACGAAGCCGGCCTTGGCCGGGTCGGAGACGGCGCCCACGACCCGGGCCGCGCCGCGTGTCCGGGCGAGCCGCACCGCCAGGTGGCCGACACCGCTCGCCGCCGCCGTGACCAGCGCCGTCTCGCCGGGGCGGGGCCGGGCGGCCGTCAGCGCGCCGAGGGCGACCAGACCGCTGCGGACGAGGGCGACCGCGTCGACGGCTTCGGCGCCGTCGGGGACGGGCGAGGCCATGGCCTCGTGCAGCAGGGCGAAGTCGGCGTAGCCGTGCCCGAAGCACAGCCCCGTCACCCGGTCGCCGGCCCGGAAGCGGGTGACGCCGTCGCCGGCGGCCACGACCTCGCCGGCGATCTCGCCCCCGAGGGGGACCGGTTCGGGCGCCTCGGTGACCTTCCGTACGACGGGCAGGGTGACGCCGGCGGCCGCGCAGCGCACGAGCAGTTCACCGGGGCCCGGTTCGGGGACGGGCACCTCCTCCAGGAACAGCGGGCCGCCGGGGGCGGAGTAACGGACGCGGCGCATCGGCCGCACCTCCCATCAGGTCGTTGGTGGTCCCAACGATAGGGGGAGGTCGTAGGGAATCCCAACGATTTTCCGGCTAGGGTGAGGCCATGGCAGACGCCCCTCTCCCCGCGATCCGCTCCCTCCCCAGCTGGCTGCTGGGCCGGGCCGCAGCCCGCGGCCGGGCCCTGGTGGCCGAGGCGCTGGCCGCGGAGGGCATGAAGATGTGGCACCACGTGGTGCTCTCCGCCGTCCGCGACCTCGCCCCCGTCGCCCAGGCCGACCTCGGGCGCGGCGTCGGACTCGACCCCAAGGACCTGGTCGGCGTCCTCGACGACCTCCAGGCCGCGGGGTTCGTCGTCCGCGAACCGGACCCGAGGGACCGCCGCAAGAACGCGGTGTCGCTCACCGGGGAGGGCGCACGGCTGCTGACCCGCTGTGAGAAGGCGGCGCGGGAGGCCAACGACGCCCTGCTCGCCCCGCTCTCGGCGGCCGAACGCGAGCGGTTCGTGGAGATGCTGGGCCGCATCCACGCCGCGGGAGGCTGAGCCGGTCGCCGGTCGCCGGGATGCCGGGCCCCGCGGCGCAGGGGGCCCTCCTCGCCGGCCGGGTCCCCGTCGCCGTGCCGCGGGGAGACCGTCAGCCCTGGGCGGACGCGGCCTGCAAGGCGATGCGGTCCTCGCCCGCGTACACGTTCATGGAGCCGCCCCGCAGGAAGCCCACCAGCGTCAGCCCCGTCTCGGCGGCCAGGTCCACCGCCAGGGAGGAGGGCGCCGACACCGCCGCCAGCACGGGCACGCCCGCCATCACCGCCTTCTGCGCCAGCTCGAAGGAGGCCCGGCCCGACACCAGCAGGACCGTCCGGGACAGCGGCAGGTCCCCGTTCTGCAGGGCGCGGCCGACCAGCTTGTCGACCGCGTTGTGCCGGCCCACGTCCTCCCGTATGTCCAGCAGTTCCCCGTCCTCGGCGAACAGGGCCGCCGCGTGCAGGCCGCCGGTGCGGTCGAAGACCCGCTGGGCGGAGCGCAGCCGGTCGGGCAGCGACGCGAGCAGCTCGGGGGTGATCCGCAGCGGGGGAGTGTCGGCGATGGGCCAGCGGGCCGTCGTCCGCACGGCGTCGAGACTCGCCTTGCCGCACAGGCCGCAGGAGGAGGTGGTGTAGACGTTGCGCTCCAGGGTGATGTCGGGAAGCGCGACGCCGGGCGCCGTCTGCACGTCCACCACGTTGTAGGTGTTGGAGCCGTCGGCCGTCGCGCCCGCGCAGTACACGATGTTCCGCAGGTCCTGCCGCTCGGCGAGCACCCCTTCGCTGACCAGGAAGCCCGCCGCCAGCGCGAAGTCGTCGCCGGGCGTGCGCATGGTGATCGCCAGCGGCCTGCCGTTCAGCCGGATCTCCAGGGGCTCCTCGGCGACGAGCGTGTCCGGGCGGGCGGAGACCGCGCCGTCCCGGATCCGGATCACCCTGCGTCGTTCCGTGACTCGTCCCATGTCCCCATCAGTCCCGTCCGGTGTTCTTCGATCCCGGTTCCGTACGTGCCGGCAGCCGAAGCGGCCCTTGATGCACAGGTTGCCGTGGGCCACCGGGTCGTCGTGCGGCGAGGTGACCTTCACGCTCTCATTCTCCTGCACGTGCAGGGCGAGGTGACAGCCCGCTCCGCAGTACGCGCACCCCTCGATGCGGCTGCCGCGGTACAGGCGGGCCGGGTCGGGCAGCGGGGCGTCGCGCTCGACGGCGAGCCGCGCGCCGAGGCCGCGCCCGGCGACGGAGAGGACACGGTCCTCGAAGGTGCCCTGCGGCGGGCCTGATCCTGGGTTCTGCCCCCACCCTCTGAGAGCCCCGAACAGAAGGGGCTCTCAGACGGAGCTGCGGGCCTCTTCGCAGTCCGGCTCCGGTACCGGGCCCTTCTTCTTCCCGGCAGCGGGCAAGGTGATCAGCAGCACAGCTGCTCCGAGGAGTGCGATGACCGCGATCCAGCCCGCGCCGACGTGCATGGCATGGACAAACGCGTTGTCGGCAGCCTGAGCAAGGGCGGGCCGGTGAAGAGCGGTGGCGACGTGGCGGGCCTGTTCGGCGGAAACCCGCGCCTGATCCTGCACCGGACCGGGCGCGCCCTCCAGCGAAGGTTCGATCGCACGTCGGTACATGATCGACATGATCGTGCCGCCTACTGCGATTCCGATCACGCTGCCGGTTTGCCGCACGGTGTTGGTGACGGCCGATCCCGCACCGGCCTGCTCCAACGGCAGGTTGCCGAGCAACGCGGCCGTGACGGGGCCGATCACCATGCCGGTCGAGAGACCCTGTACCAGCAACAGGACCTCGATCCAGGCGAGCGGGGTGTGGAGTCCGAGGAGCCCGTATCCGCCCATGGTCAGCGCAGCCACGGTCAGCGCCGGCACGGTGACGAGGCGCAGCGGCAGGCGGCGAACCAGGCGCGCGGCAAGGGGCGCCCCCGCGAGCGCGCCGAGTGCGGTCGGGATATTGGCCAAACCCGCCTTCATCGGCGAAAATCCGAGCGCTCCTTGCAGGTAGAACGCGTTATAGAACGTGATGGCGGCCACGCCGAAGAGCAGCAATCCGAGCGCCGCGTTGCCGCCACCGAATGTGCGGTGCGCGAGCAGGCGCGGATCGAAGATGGGCACCTTGACACGCAGTTCGACGAGTACGAAAACGGCCAGCAGAACCAGGCCGGCAACGATCGGCGCCCAGACGTCGGTACGACTCCACGCGGCCACCTGCCCCGCCCGGATCAGCCCGTAGGCCAGCGCCGCGAGCCCACTGATCGACAGCAGCATTCCAGCGGGGTCCAGTGGCCGCAGAGTGGGGCTGCGGAAATTCGGAACCAGCACGGCGAGCCCGACCGACGCCAATGCCGCGACCGGGACGTTGATCAGAAAGACCGAGCCCCACCAGAAATGATCGAGCAGGAACCCGGCCAGCACCGGGCCGGCAGCCATTCCGACACCGGCCGACGTCGAGAAAACACCGATCGCGGCAGCCCGCGCGGGGCCGGTGAAGGTCCACACGAGGATGGCCATCATGGCGGGCGTGATCAGCGCGCTGCCCACCCCCATCACGGCTCGAGCCGCAATCAGCTGGCCCACATCGCTTGCGTACGCCGCCCACAGCGAGGCCCCGGAGAAGATCGCCAACCCGCTGGAGAAAACAGTCCGGTGACCGAACCGATCGCCCAATGCGCCTGCGGTGAACATCAATGTGGCGAAGGCCAGAGTGTACGAACCGGTCGCCCATTGCAGCTGACCTGGATTGGCCCCCAGCCCACGGACCGGATCTGCGAGGGTCTCCAGCGCAGTACTCAGGACGGTATTTTCCAGCCAAATCAGCAGCGAACACAACATGAGAACGGCAAGGATCAACTGCTGCCTGGACTTCGGCAACGTTGGAGGCGCGGTCATGGACACCTTCGAATATCGCTCGGTGGGAACTCGAACGACTGGACCGTAGGGAAACTCCACGACACTGTCAAGCTCGGAATTTCTCTCCAATAATGTTGCGGCTGAACGGACTGTATGCCCTCTGCCGGATTTGCGGACCGAGCAATTCTGTGCCCTCTGGTGGATTTGCAAGTCGAGGGATTCCATGGCTTCCGGAGGGTTGCGGCCGAGTGGATTTCATGCCCTCCAGTGAGCCGGACGCTTGCCGCGCACCATTTCCGCGTCACTCGCCATGGCCTTCCGAACTCGGTCCCGGCGGATCGGGTCGTGAGAGCGGCGACACCAGCACCACGTGCTCCACACCCGCCCGCCGGGCTGCCGCGAGGATGTCCGAGACCGGGCCCCGCATCACGCCCCGGCCCGCCCACCGTCCATCGGCGAACTCGCCGACAAGCAAGCGGCGCGGCGGCAGGACCTGGTCGCGTCAACGCTCGGCGCGCCGGCCACCGCTCGTGGCCACAGCTCGTCCGGGAGGCCGCGGCGCGGCCGGTCCGCGGGTGACCGTTCGGCGCGCCCCGCATACCGTTCACCGCATACGGTCGACCCGGGTCTTCTCAACCCGGCTGCGGTTCCCTACCGTCCGGGACCCATGAGCCCACCGGTCGCACCCCCGGGCTGGAGCCGCTGGCTGGTTCCGCCCGCCGCCCTCTCGGTCCACCTCTCCATCGGGCAGGCGTACGCCTGGTCCGTGTTCAAGCCGCCTCTGGAATCCGCGCTCGGCTTCAGCGGCACGCTCAGCGCGCTGCCCTTCCAGCTCGGCATCGTCATGCTCGGCCTGTCGGCCGCGTTCGGCGGCACGCTGGTCGAGCGCAACGGGCCGCGCTGGGCGATGACCGTCGCCCTCGTCTGCTTCTCCTCCGGTTTCCTGCTCTCCGCGCTGGGGGCCGCCGCCGAGCAGTACTGGCTGATCGTGTTCGGCTACGGCTTCGTCGGCGGGATCGGCCTGGGCATCGGCTACATCTCGCCGGTCTCCACGCTGATCAAGTGGTTCCCGGACCGGCCCGGCATGGCCACCGGCATCGCCATCATGGGCTTCGGCGGTGGCGCGCTCATCGCCTCGCCCTGGTCGGCGCAGATGCTGGACTCCTTCGGCGCGGACTCCTCCGGGATCGCCCTCGCCTTCCTCGTGCACGGGCTGTCGTACGCCGTGTTCATGCTGCTCGGCGTCCTGCTGGTGCGGGTGCCGCCCGGCACGGCGCGGCCCGCGGGCGGTACGGCGGGCACGGACACGGGCACGGGCATGGGCACGGACACGGGCGGGGGCGTGCGGGTGTCGGCGCGGGGCGCCGTGCGCACCCCGCAGTTCTGGTGCCTGTGGGTCGTGCTCTGCACGAACGTCACCGCGGGCATCGGCATCCTGGAGAAGGCCGCCCCGATGATCACGGACTTCTTCGCGGACACCTCCGCGCCCGTGTCCGCGACGGCCGCCGCCGGATTCGTCGCCCTGCTGTCGGCGGCGAACATGGCCGGCCGCATCGGCTGGTCCTCGGCCTCCGACCTGATCGGCCGGAAGAACGTCTACCGTGTCTACCTCGGCGCCGGCGCGCTGATGTACGCGCTCATCGCGCTGTTCGGCGACGCCTCCAAGCCGCTGTTCGTCCTGTGCGCGCTGGTCGTCCTCTCCTTCTACGGCGGCGGCTTCGCGACGATCCCCGCCTATCTGAAGGACCTGTTCGGCACGTACCAGGTCGGCGCCATCCACGGGCGGCTGCTCACCGCCTGGTCCACGGCCGGGGTCCTCGGGCCGCTGATCGTCAACTGGATCGCCGACCGGCAGGAGGCGGCGGGCCGGCACGGCTCGTCCCTGTACGGCCTGTCGTTCGCCGTCATGATCGGCCTGCTGGCCGTCGGCTTCGCCGCCAACGAGCTGGTCCGGCCCGTCCACCCCCGCCACCACGTCCCCGCCCGTCCCGCATCCGAGGAGGCCGCCGATGCCGGCACCGTCCCACGGCAACAGCCCGAGTCCGCCTGAGCGGCGCCCGCTGATCGCCTTCGCCTGGCTGTGGGTGGGGGCACCCCTGGCGTACGGCCTCTACGAACTGGTGCGGAAGGCGGCGCAGTTGTTCACGGGGTGAGGGGGAGGGCGAGGGCGGTGACCGGCCGGGGCGATCGCCGGTGACAGAGGGTGAACATTCGGGCGTCCGAGGGCCTGACGGAAGGCGACAAGCCGGGCGCCCGATTCCTGTCGGTTCACCTGCCGCCCTACCCGCGAGTCACTGATCAGACTGATGAATCCCGCTACCGAGGCAACGAGGGGGATCCGTCCATGAACGGCTCGCGCATCGCCGCAGTCGGCCACTACCAGCCCGCCAGGGTGCTCACCAACGAGGACCTGGCGGACCTGGTCGACACCAGCGACGAGTGGATCCGCAGCCGGGTGGGCATCCGCACCCGCCGGATCGCCGGCCCCGACGAACCGGTGGACGAGCTGGCCGCGCACGCCGCCGCGAAGGCGCTCGCGGCGGCCGGGCTGGCGCCCGCCGACGTGGACCTGGTGCTGGTCGCCACCTCCACCGCCGTCGACCGCTCCCCGAACACCGCCGCCCGCGTCGCGGCCCGCCTCGGCATCCCGCAGCCCGCCGTGCTGGACGTCAACGTCGTGTGCGCCGGATTCACCCACGCCCTGGCCACCGCCGACCACGCCGTCCGCGCGGGGGCCGCGCGCCGCGCCCTGGTGATCGGCGCCGACAAGATGTCCGAGGTGACCGACTGGACCGACCGCAGCACCTGCGTGCTGGTCGGCGACGGGGCGGGGGCCGCCGTCGTCGAGCCCTGCCCGGAGGAGCGGGAGCCCGGGATCGGCCCGGTGCTGTGGGGGTCGGTGCCCGAGATGGGGCGGGCGGTGCGGATCGAGGGGACGCCGCCGCGGTTCGCCCAGGAGGGGCAGGCCGTCTACCGCTGGGCCACCACCCGGCTGCCGCCCCTGGCCCGCCAAGCCTGCGAGCGGTCCGGGCTGGCGCCGGAGGACCTCGCCGCGGTCGTACTGCACCAGGCGAACCTGCGCATCATCGAGCCCCTCGCCGAGAAGATCGGCGCCGTCAACGCCGTCGTCGCCCGGGACGTGACCGAGTCGGGCAACACCTCCGCGGCCAGCATCCCGCTCGCCTTCGCCAAGCTGGTCGAGCGGGGCGAAATCACCTCGGGGGACCCGGTGCTGCTCTTCGGCTTCGGCGGCAACCTGTCGTACGCCGGTCAGGTCGTCCGCTGCCCCTGAGCGGGCGGGGGCGCGGCACCCGGACCTCCCTCCGTCCGGGCCTCCCTCCGTCCGGACCTCCCTCCGTCCGGACCTCCCTCCGTCCGGGTCATCCTCCGCCCGGCTCCTCCGCCCGGCTCCTCCGTCCGGGCCCTTCGTCCGGACTCCTCCGCCCGGGCCTCCGCCCGGGCCTCCGCCCGGGCCTCCGTGCGGGCCGCCTCCCAGGGCTGGTGGGTCGCCTTTCGGGGCCCCGGCCCCGCGCGCCGTAGACTGTAGACGAAAAACAATTTAGACTTTCTTTACGGTCATGCGGTTGTCGCTGCCGTGCACGGCCCTGCCGAGGAGGGACCGCGATGTTGTCGACAGGACTGCCCCAGGGGGCGGTGCCCAGGCTCGAACGCCCCGGCCCGCTGCGGGACCGTGTCTACGAGGCGCTGCTCGAACTCATCACCACCCGCGCCCTGCAACCCGGTCAGCACCTGGTGGAGAGCGAGCTCGCGGGCCACCTGGGCGTGTCCCGCCAGCCGGTCCGCGAGGCGCTGCAGCGGCTGAACACCGAAGGGTGGATCGATCTGCGGCCCGCCCAGGGCGCGTTCGTGCACGTGCCGACGGAGGACGAGGCCGACCAGCTGCTGACGGTCCGTACGCTGCTGGAGGCCGAGGCCGCCCGGCTCGCCGCCGCCGGTGCGGACAGCGCGGGCGTCGCCGCCCTGGAGGAGCTGTGCGCCGAGGGCGAGCGGGCGGTGGCCGCCGACGACGTGGACGGCGCCGTCGCGCTGAACGCCCGTTTCCACGCCAAGATCATGGAGCTGGCCGGCAACACGGTCCTCGCCGAACTCGCCCGGCAGGTCGACCGCCGGGTGCGCTGGTACTACACGCCCGTCGCCCGGCAGCGCGGCCGGCAGTCCTGGATCGAGCACCGGGAGCTGATCGCCGCGATCGCCGACCGGGACGAGCAGCGTGCGACGCACCTGATGCGGGAGCACACGGAGCACACCCGGCGCTCGTACCACGCGCGCGCGCAGTCCTGACGCGGGGCGGTCCGAGGCGCGGGGCGCCCGCCGTGCTCCGTCGGGCGCCCGTGCCTCACGCCGCGGACGCGGCCCTCGTCAGGCGCAGCTGGCCGATCTCGGCCACGTTCTTCATCAGTTCGGCGTTCACCCAGGCCAGCATGTGGGCGACGGTGTGCCCGGGATCGCCCTCCCACGGGAACGGCGCGGCGCGGTCCAGGTCCGCTTCGGTGAGCCGTTCCGCCGCGCGGGACCACTCCTCGCGCAGGCCGCGCAACCAGGCGACGGCCGCGTCACCGGGGCCCGGCCACGCGATCTCGGACCGGCCGCGCGGCGTCCGGCCCGCCACATGGTCGGTGGCCACGCCCAGCCACCAGCCGATGTGCCAGCTCAGCCAGCCGATGGTGGGCACCGGGACGGGATCGGGCTCGGTGTCCGCCCAGTCCGGCACCCACCCTCCCGCGGCCTGCCGCCGCATGGTCCAGCAGTGCGGAGCCGGCTCCCACAGGAAGTCCTCCGCCTCCAGGCGCTCCGCGTGGTACTCGAAGAGCGACCACGTCAGGTCCCACTGCCATGTCATCAGTTCGCATCGTGAGGTCGGCACCGGGCGACGGTGACACACGCAGACGGCACCCGCCAAGCGGAAAGCACCCGGCCACACCGCCCTTTGTCCTCTCAGTGGAGAAAGTTGGCAGCAATTCGTGCGCGACTTCTTCCCACGGTCGGCAGCCGCTGCTACGTTCCCCTCCGAAAGCAAGCCACGGACGTGGCCGGAAACCGGCGCGCACAGGCCGTTGAGGCGGGGAGGGGCTCGTGAGACGCATGACCGCGCGACCTGCCAACGCCCACCAGGCCCGGCTGCTGAAGCTGCTGCGCGACGGCGGACCCAACTCCCGCGCCCAGCTGGGCGACCAGGTCGACCTGTCGCGGTCCAAGCTGGCCGTGGAGGTGGACCGGCTGCTGGAGACGGGGCTGGTCGTGGCCGACGGACTCGCCGCCTCGCGCGGCGGTCGCCGCTCCCACAACATCCGGCTCAACCCCGGCCTGCGCTTCCTCGGCGTCGACATCGGCGCGACCTCGGTCGACGTCGCCGTCACCAACGCCGAGCTGGAGATCCTCGGGCACATCAACCAGCCCATGGACGTCCGCGAGGGACCGGTCGCGGTCTTCGAGCAAGTCCTGTCCATGGCGGCGAAACTGAGGGTCTCGGGACTCGCGGAGGGATTCGACGGCGCCGGCATCGGTGTCCCCGGTCCGGTCCGCTTCCCCGAGGGCGTGCCGGTGGCCCCGCCGATCATGCCGGGCTGGGACGGCTTCCCCGTGCGGGAGGCGCTCAGCCAGGAACTCGGCTGCCCGGTCATGGTCGACAACGACGTGAACCTGATGGCGCTGGGGGAGCAGCACGCGGGCGTCGCCCGCACCGTCGCCGACTTCCTCTGCGTCAAGATCGGCACCGGCATCGGCTGCGGCATCGTCGTCGGCGGCGGCGTCCACCGCGGCACGACGGGCAGCGCGGGCGACATCGGGCACATCCAGGCCGTGCCCGACGGCCGCCCCTGCGCCTGCGGCAACCGGGGCTGTTTGGAAGCGCACTTCAGCGGCGCGGCGCTCGCCCGCGACGCGACGGAGGCCGCCCAGCAGGGGCGGTCGCCGGAACTGGCCGCACGGCTGGAGACGAACGGGGCCCTCAGCGCCGCCGACGTCGCCGCCGCGGCCGCCGCGGGCGACGCCACCGCCCTGGACCTGATCCGGGAGGGCGGCACCCGCACCGGCCAGGTCATCGCCGGCCTGGTCAGCTTCTTCAATCCGGGCCTGGTGGTGATCGGCGGCGGGGTGACCGGCCTCGGCCACACCCTGCTCGCCGCGATCCGCACCCAGGTCTACCGCCAGTCGCTGCCCCTGGCGACCGGCAACCTCCCCATCGTCCTGGGGGAACTGGGCCCCACCGCCGGAGTCATCGGCGCGGCCCGGCTCATCAGCGACCACCTGTTCTCACCCGCGTAACCGGCTCCGACCCACCACGTCACCAGTACAGCGCACCTCTCCACCCATCCCAGTACAGCGCACCGCTCCACCCGCCTTGTTCCGATACGCCCCGCTGTGCCCTGTCCCGCTCCGCTCAGCTCTCTTCCGTACCTCTGCACTGCACTGCTCTGCCCTGCTCTGTCCTGACACCGGCCCGCACGACGCCCGCCGAGGGGACCTCACATGGCACCAGAACCACCGCTGCTCAGCATGTCCGGCATCACCAAGTCGTTCCCCGGCGTCCGGGCCCTCGACGGTGTCGACCTGGACGTCCAGGCCGGCGAAGTGCACTGCCTGCTCGGCCAGAACGGCGCCGGGAAGTCCACGCTCATCAAAGTCCTGGCCGGCGCCCACCAGCCCGACACCGGCACCATCCGCTGGCGCGGCGAGGACGTCACGCTGCGCTCGCCGATCGCCGCCATGCGCCTGGGCATCGCCACCATCTACCAGGAACTCGACCTGGTGGAGCACCTGTCCGTCGCCGAGAACGTCCACCTCGGCCACGAGCCCACCACCGCCGGTTTCGTCGTCCGCGGCAAGGCGGCCCGCGCCGCGACGGCCACGCTGCTGAAGCGGCTCGGGCACCCCGAGATCGACCCGGCCCGCCTCGTCGGAGACCTCTCGGCGGCCCAGCAGCAGATCGTGTCGATGGCACGCGCCCTCTCCCACGACGTACGGCTGATCGTGATGGACGAGCCGTCCGCCGCGCTCGACCCGGACGAGGTCGACAACCTCTTCCGCATCGTCGGGGACCTCACCGCCGACGGCGTCGCCGTCGTCTACATCTCGCACCGCCTGGAGGAGATCCGCCGCATCGGCGACCGGGTCACCGTCCTGAAGGACGGCCGGGCCGTCGCACGCGGCCTGCCCGCGAAGACGACACCGACCACCGAGGTGGTGTCGCTGATGACGGGACGGAACGTGGAGTACGTCTTCCCCGAGCGGCCGGCGACGGCACCCGGCGGGGACCCGGTGCTCCGGGTGCAGGGGCTCGCGCGCGACGGCGAGTTCGCGCCCCTCGACCTGGAGGTCCGCCCCGGGGAGATCGTCGGGCTCGCCGGACTCGTCGGCTCCGGCCGTTCCGAGGTCCTGGAGACGATCTACGGCGCCCGCAAACCGACCGCCGGCCGGATCCTCGTGGACGGGCGGCCCCTGCGCCCCGGCAGCGTGCGCGCCGCCGTCCGCGCCGGACTCGGACTCGCCCCGGAGGAACGCAAGGCGCAGGCCCTGCTGATGCTGGAGTCCGTCACCCGCAACGTGTCGGTCTCCTCGATGTCCCGCTTCGCGCGCGGCGGCTGGATCGACCGGGGCGCCGAACTGGGCGCCGCCCGGGCCGCCACCCGCGAACTGTCCCTCAGGCCCGACAACCCGTCCGTGCCGGTGCGCACCCTGTCCGGCGGCAACCAGCAGAAAGCCGTCCTGGCCCGCTGGCTGCTGCGCGGCTGCCGGGTCCTGCTGCTCGACGAACCCACCCGCGGCGTCGACGTCGGCGCCCGCGCCGAACTGTACGCCGTGATCCGGCGCCTGGCCGACGAGGGCCTCGCCGTGCTGCTGGTCTCCAGCGAGGTGCCCGAGGTGCTCGGCCTCGCCGACCGGGTGCTGGTGCTGCGCGAGGGCCGCGTCGTGCACGAGGCGCCCGCCAGCGAACTCGACGAACACCGCGTACTCGACCTCGTGATGGAAGGAAGCCCGGCGTCATGACGCAGCACGTGTCCCCGCCACGGGGCGGCACCGGAAAAGCGGAGGCGGCGGACGGCCCGCCCGCCCGGCGGGGCCTGACGGCCCGAGTCGACGTCCGCACCCTGTCCCTGCTCGGCGTCCTCGCCGTCCTGGTCCTCATCGGCGGCATCACCAAGCCCGACGAGTTCCTCGACACCCGCAACCTGCAACTCGTCCTCACCCAGGCGTCCGTGATCGGCGTCGTCACCGTCGGCATGACCTTCGTCATCGTCTCCGGCGGCATCGACCTGTCGGTCGGCGCGATCGTCGCGCTCGCCTCGGTGTGGGCGACCACGGTGGCCACCCAGGAGTACGGCTTCGGCGGCATCCTCTTCACCGCGATCGTCGTCGGGGTGGGCTGCGGTCTGGTCAACGGGGTGCTCATCGCCTACGGGGCCATGGTCCCGTTCATCGCCACCCTCGCCATGCTGGCCTCGGCCCGCGGCCTGGCCCTGCAGATCACCGACGGCAGGACGCAGATCGTCACCGTCGAGGGCGTCCTCGACCTCGGCGAGCGCGATGCCTACGTGCTCGGCATCCCGCCGCTGGTGCTGGTCTTCGCGGCCGTCACCGTCATCGGCTGGCTGCTGCTGAACCGCACCACCTTCGGCCGCCGCACCGTCGCCGTCGGCGGCAACGCGGAAGCCGCCCGGCTCGCCGGCATCGACGTCCGCCGCCAGCGGCTGTACCTGTACCTGCTGTCCGGGCTGTGCTGCGGCATCGCCGCCTTCCTGCTGATCGTCCTGTCCGGCTCCGGCCAGAACACCAACGGCAACCTGTACGAGCTCGACGCCATCGCCGCCGCGATCATCGGCGGAACCCTGCTCAGCGGAGGCCGCGGCACCATCGTCGGCTCCGTGCTCGGCGTCCTGATCTTCACCACGATCACCAACATCTTCGCCCTGAACAACCTGCAGAGCGACGTCCAGCAGATCGCCAAGGGCGCGATCATCGTCGCCGCCGTGCTGGTCCAGCGCCGTACCGCAAGCACGACCTGAGGAGAGGGTTCACCGTCATGCCAGAGCTCACGAGCCGCAGAGGGCTGCTCTTCGGGGCCGCCGCCGTGTCCGCCGGTGCCTTCCTCACCGGGTGCACGAGCAACGAGTCCTCCGACGACGACCAGCCGGCCGCCAACGACCAGCCCGCCGCCGACGACAAGCCCGGCAAGCAGGTCACCATCGGCTACGCGGGCCCGCTCGCCGACCACGGCTGGCTCAACGCCATCAACGACCAGGCCAAGGGCCGTGCCGAGAAGTACTCCGACGTCACCCTGGAGGTCACCGAGGGCTCCAACGACACCGCCCAGCAGATCGGGCAGATCGAGACCCTCATCAACAAGAAGGTCGACGTCCTGGTGGTGCTGCCCGCCGACGGCAAGGCGCTCACCCAGGTCGGGCTGAAGGCGATGCGGGCCGGCATCCCGGTGGTCAACCTGGACCGGGTCTTCAACACCCCGCAGGCCTACCGCTGCTGGGTCGGCGGTGACAACTACGGCATGGGACTCAACGCCGGGCACTACATCGGCGAGAAGCTCAAGGACAAGCCGGACGCCCGGGTCGTCGAACTGGCCGGACTGGACAACCTGGAACTGACCCGGCAGCGCACCCAGGGCTTCGACGACGCCCTGAAGAACTACCCCAACATCAAGAAGGTGGCCCGCCAGGCCGCGGACTTCACCGTCGAGTCCGGGCAGGCCAAGATGGCCCAGCTGCTCCAGGCGCAGTCGAGGTTCGACGCGCTGTGGAACCACGACGACGACCAGGGCGTCGGCGCGCTGCGCGCCATCGAACAGGCCGGACGCGACGACTTCCTGATGGTCGGCGGCGCGGGCGCCCTGTCCGCCTTCCAGGCCATCAAACAGGACGACGGCGTGCTCAAGGCGACCGTCCTGTACCCGCCGACCATGGCCGCCTCCGCGATCGACCTCGCCCGCGCCCTCGGCCAGGGCAAGGGCATCGGCGGTCTCGCCGAGCACGAGATCCCGTCGTCGATCACCTTGTACTCGGCCGTGGTCGACAAGGAGAACGTCGACGAGTACATGTCCACCGGCTTCAAGTGAGGAGCCCGGCCCCGCGGGCCTGACCAGCCCGCCGGACGAGGCCACCGGACGAGGCCACCGGAGGGGTCCGCCGCGAGCGGGCCGCCCGGAGGGGGACGCCGCGCGCCGGCGCACCCACCGGGCGCGCCCGCGGGCGGCTCCGCCGGGCGGGCCCACCCCCCACCGCGCCACGACACGAGGAGGACATCCGCATGGGACAGCCGCAGCAGCCCGGCAGGGCCGAGGCGGAGGCAGCAGCCGCCAGGGCCGGGGCCACGGGCCACAGCACGGGGGCGGCGCCCGCCTCGGCGGCCGGTACCGGCGTCGGTGCCGGCACCGACGCCGGGAGCGGGGGCGCCGCGCCGGCCACCGCGCAGGCCGCTCCGGTGACCGGCGCCGTGCAGGCCGCCCCGGTGACCGGCGCCGCCAAGCCGCCACTGCGCGTCGGCATGGTCGGCTACGCCTTCATGGGCGCCGCCCACTCCCAGGGCTGGCGCACCGCGGGCCGCGTCTTCGACCTGCCGCTCACCCCGGAGCTGACCGCGATCTGCGGCCGGGACGCCGCGGCCGTCCGCGCGGCGGCCGACCGGCACGGCTGGGCGTCGGCCGAGACCGACTGGCGGGCCCTGGTCGAACGGGACGACATCGACCTCGTCGACATCTGCACTCCCGGCGACAGCCACGCCGAGATCGCGCTGGCCGCGCTCGCCGCCGGCAAGCACGTCCTGTGCGAGAAGCCCCTCGCCAACACCGTCGCCGAGGCCGAGGCGATGGTCCGGGCCGCCGAAGAGGCCCACGCCCGCGGGCAGTTGGCCATGGTCGGCTTCAACTACCGCCGGGTTCCGGCGACCGCGCTGGCCCGGCGCATGGTCGCCGAGGGCCGCATCGGCCGGCTGCGGCACGTGCGGGTGACGTACCTCCAGGACTGGCTCGTCGACCCGGCCGCGCCGCTGACCTGGCGGCTGCGCAAGGAGCAGGCCGGCTCCGGCTCGCTCGGCGACCTCGGGGCGCACATCGTCGACCTCGCGCAGTACCTGGCCGGCGAGCACCTCGCGGGCGTCTCCGGCCTGACCGAGACCTTCGTACGGCAGCGCCCGCTGCCCGGCCGCACCGCCCAGGGCCTGTCCGCCGCCCCGGCCGACGGCGGCACCGGGCAGGTCACCGTCGACGACGCCGCCCTGTTCACCGGCCGTTTCCCCTCCGGCGCCCTCGCCTCCTTCGAGGCCACCCGGTACGCCACCGGCCGCAAGAACGCCCTGCGCATCGAGCTCAACGGCGAGCGCGGCTCCCTCGCCTTCGACCTGGAACGGCTCAACGAGCTGTCGTACCACGACGGTACGGAGCCCGCCACGCACGCCGGGTTCCGCCGCATCCTCGTCACCGAGTCCGACCACCCCTACCTGGAGGGCTGGTGGCCGCCGGGTCACGGCCTCGGCTACGAGCACACCTTCGTCCACCAGGCCCGCGATCTGGTCCACGCCATCGCCGAGGGGCGCCGGCCCGAACCGTCCTTCGCCGACGGGCTCCAGGTGCAGCGCGTGCTGGCGGCGGTGGAGGAGAGCGCCGAGAAGAACTCCGTCTACACCCCGATCGCGGTCTGAGAAGACACAGGAACCAGAGGAAGACGCAGAAGTCAGAGGAAGACAGAGAAGCCAGAGGAAGACGCAGAGGCCAGAGGGAGACAGATACGGATGCCGCGCAACTTCACCCTGTTCACCGGCCAGTGGGCGGACCTCCCGCTGGAGGAGGTCTGCCGCCTGGCCCGCGACTTCGGCTACGACGGCCTGGAACTCGCCTGCTGGGGCGACCACTTCGAGGTCGACAAGGCGCTCGCCGACCCCTCGTACGTCGAAGGCCGCCACCAGCTCCTCGACAAGTACGGCCTGAAGTGCTGGGCCGTCTCCAACCACCTCGTCGGGCAGGCCGTCTGCGACGCCATCATCGACGAGCGCCACCAGGCGATCCTGCCCGCCCGCATCTGGGGCGACGGCGAGCCCGAGGGCGTGCGGCAGCGCGCCGCCGCCGAGCTGAAGGACACCGCGCGGGCCGCGGCGGCCCTGGGCGTCGACACCGTCATCGGCTTCACCGGTTCCGCCATCTGGCACCTGGTCGCCATGTTCCCGCCCGCCCCCGCGTCGATGATCGAACGCGGCTACGAGGACTTCGCCGAGCGCTGGAACCCGATCCTGGACGTCTTCGACGCCGAGGGCGTCCGCTTCGCTCACGAGGTCCACCCCAGCGAGATCGCCTACGACTACTGGACCACCCGGCGGGCACTGGAGGCGATCGGCCACCGCCCCGCCTTCGGCCTCAACTTCGACCCGTCCCACTTCGTGTGGCAGGACCTCGACCCCGT
Organism: Streptomyces sp. NPDC006134; assembly: GCF_040628835.1. Lineage (NCBI taxonomy): Bacteria > Bacillati > Actinomycetota > Actinomycetes > Kitasatosporales > Streptomycetaceae > Streptomyces > Streptomyces sp. NPDC006134. The sequence goes on from NZ_JBEXTV010000025.1 coordinate 58,518, forward strand.
CGGCTTCCTGTGGGACTTCCGCGACCGGATCTACCACGTGGACTGCAAGGAGGCCCGCAAGCGCCTCGACGGCCGCAACGGCCGCCTCGGCTCCCACCTGCCGTGGGGCGACCCGCGCCGCGGCTGGGACTTCGTCTCCGCCGGGCACGGCGACGTGCCCTGGGAGGACGTCTTCCGCATGCTGCGCGCCATCGACTACCAGGGCCCGGTATCCGTGGAGTGGGAGGACGCCGGCATGGACCGGCTCCAGGGCGCCCCCGAGGCGCTGGCCCGCCTGAAGGCCTACGACTTCGAGCCGCCGTCGGCCTCCTTCGACGCCGCGTTCGGCAACTGACCACCGCTCACCGTCTCCGGGGTGACGGCGCACCCCGGCGTCCACGCACCCGACCCGTACAACCGGCCCCTTCCTGGAGGCATCAGTGCACGGGAACGACCGCACCAACCGCACCACCGACCCCACCCCCGGCACCCACAGAGCCGGGATCACCAGACGGCGCCCGTTCCGGCAGGCGATCGCCCTGCTCACCGGCGCCCTGCTGGCGGGCACCTCCCTCACCCTCGCCGCTCCCCAGGCGGGCGCGGCCGGCACCGACGCGAAGGCCGCCGCGGACGCCCCGGCCGCCGAGGACTTCCAGCAGGTCACCCTCGCCAAGGGCGAGCCGGAGGTCGGCGAGCCCATGTCGCTGGCCGTCCTGCCCGACCGCTCGGTCCTGCACACCTCCCGCGACGGCGAGCTGCGCCTGACCGACGCGGCGGGCAACACCAAGCTCGCGGGCAAGCTCGACGTGTACTCCCACGACGAGGAGGGCCTGCAGGGCGTCGGTATCGACCCCGGTTTCGCGCAGAACCGATACATCTACCTCTATTACGCGCCGCCGATGAACACCCCCGAAGGCGACGCCCCCGAGACCGGCACCGCCGCCGACTTCGCGCCCTTCGAGGGCGTCAACCGGCTCTCCCGGTTCGTGCTGAAGGAGGACGGCACCCTCGACACCGCCAGCGAGAAGAAGATCCTCGACGTGCCGACCACCCGCGGCATGTGCTGCCACGTCGGCGGCGACATCGACTTCGACGCGCAGGGCAACCTCTACCTGTCGACCGGTGACGACTCCAATCCCTTCCAGTCGGACGGCTTCACCCCGATCGACGAGCGCGCGAACCGCAATCCGGCCTTCGACGCCCAGCGCACCTCCGGCAACACCAACGACCTGCGCGGCAAGATCCTGCGCATCAAGGTGAACGAGGACGGCTCCTACTCCATCCCCGAGGGCAACCTCTTCCCGCCCGGCACGGACAAGACGCGGCCCGAGATCTACGCGATGGGCTTCCGCAACCCGTTCCGGTTCAACGTCGACAAGGAGACCGGCATCCTCTACGTCGGCGACTACGGTCCCGACGCCGGTGCCGCCGACCCGAACCGGGGCCCGGCCGGCCAGGTCGAGTTCGCCCGCGTCACCGGCCCCGGCAACTTCGGCTGGCCGTACTGCACCGGCGACAACGACGCCTACGTCGACTACGACTTCGCCACCGGGCAGTCCGGCGCGACCTTCGACTGCGCCGCCCCGAAGAACGACTCCCCGCACAACACCGGCCTGACGGACCTGCCCCCGGCGCAGCCGGCCTGGATCCCGTACGACGGCCCGTCCGTGCCCGAGTTCGGTGACGGCTCCGAGTCCCCGACGGGCGGCCCCGTCTACCACTACGACCCGGCCCTCGACTCGCCGGTGAAGTTCCCCGAAGCCTACGACGGCGACCTCTTCGTCGGCGAGTTCGGACGGCGCTGGATCAAGCGGATCACCAGCGACGCCGACGGCACCGTGCAGTCGATCAACGACGTGCCCTGGTCCGGCACCCAGGTGATGGACATGGAGTTCGGGCCCGACGGGGCGCTGTACGTCCTCGACTACGGCCTGTCCTGGTTCGGCGGCGACGAGCACTCCGCCCTGTACCGCATCGAGAACGCCACCGACGGCCACTCGCCCGTCGCCCAGGCCGCCGCGGACAAGACCTCCGGCCAGGCCCCGCTGCGGGTGAGCTTCTCCTCCGCGGGCACCACCGACCAGGACGGCGACGCCCTCACCTACAGCTGGGACTTCGGCGACGGCTCCACCTCCACCCAGGCCAACCCGACGCACCGCTACAAGAAGAACGGCACCTACACCGCCACGCTGACGGCGAAGGACCCCTCCGGCCGCACCGGCAGCGCCAGCGTGCAGATCGTCGTCGGCAACACCGCGCCCACGGTGACGCTGGACCTGCCCAAGGACGGCCAGCTGTTCAGCTTCGGCGACGCCATCCCGTTCAAGGTGCGGGTCACCGACCCCGAGGACGGCCGCTCCATCGACTGCTCCAAGGTCAAGGTCACCTTCATCCTCGGCCACGACACCCACGGCCACCCGCTCACCTCCGCCAACGGCTGCTCCGGCACCATCCAGACCAGCGCCGACGGCGGCCACGACGAGAACGCCGACATCTTCGGCGTCTTCGACGCCGAGTACACCGACAACGGGGGCGGCGGCCAGGCCCCGCTGACCACGCACGACCAGAACGTCACCCAGCCCAGGCACCGCCAGGCCGAGCACTTCGGCGACTCCTCGGGCGTCTCGGTCATCACCAAGGAGGCCGCGCACGGCGGCAAGACCGTCGGCGAGATCCACGACGGTGACTGGATCTCCTTCACGCCGTACGTCCTGAGCAACGCGGAGAAGGTCACCGCCCGCGTCTCCTCCGGCGGCGCCGGCGGCACCCTGGAGTTCCGCGCCGGGTCCCCCACGGGCACGCTGCTCGGCAAGGCGGCCGTGCCGGTCACCGGCGGCTGGGAGACCTTCCAGGACGTCTCCGCCGACCTGTCCCGCGCCCCGCGCGGCACCACCGAGCTCTTCCTGGTCTTCAAGGGCAGCGGCACGGGAGCCCTGTTCGACGTGGACGACTTCACCTTCACGACCGGCTGACAGGAGGTGGCACCATGCGTGTGACCGGACGAGTGACGACCGCCGCCGTGGGCGCCGCCCTGCTCCTCGGCACCCTGTCGGGGACGGCCGCCTCACAGGCCGGGGACGGCGACGGGAAGAGCGGCGGCAAGCGGGTGCTGGTCTTCTCCAAGACGGCCGGCTTCCGCCACGACTCGATCCCCGAGGGCGTCGCCACGGTGAAGCAGCTCGGCCAGGCGGGCGGCTTCGGGGTCGACGCCACCGAGGACGCGGGCGCGTTCACCCCGCACAACCTGCGGCGCTACGCAGCCGTCGTGTTCATGTCCACCACGGGTGACGTCCTCGACGCCGCGCAGCAGCGCGCCTTCGAGGGCTACATCCGCGGCGGCGGCGCCTACGTCGGCGTGCACGCCGCGGCCGACACCGAGTACGACTGGGAGTTCTACGGCGGCCTGGCCGGCGCCTACTTCCAGTCCCACCCGGCGATCCAGCCGGCCACCGTGGACGTCGAGGACCGCGCCCACCCGGCGACCTCGCACCTGGCGCGCACGTGGGACCGCACCGACGAGTGGTACAACTACCGCACCAACCCCCGGGAACGGGCCCACGTCCTCGCCTCGCTCGACGAGACGTCCTACGCCGGCGGCACCATGCACGGCGACCACCCGATCGCCTGGTGCCAGGACTACCAGGGCGGCCGTGCCTTCTACACCGGCGGCGGCCACACCAAGGAGTCCTACGCCGAACCCGCCTTCCGCGAGCACCTGCTCGGCGGCATCCGGTGGGCCATCGGCGACGCCCAGGCCGACTGCCGGCCGGAGAACGGCTACCGGCCGCTCTTCGACGGCACCTCCCTGGACGGCTGGAAGCAGGCGGGCCCCGGCTCGTTCACGCTGGGCGAGGACGGCACGCTCACCTCCTCCGGCGGCATGGGCATGCTCTGGTACGCCGACCGGAGCTTCGGCTCGTACTCGCTGAAGCTGGACTGGCGGACGGCCTCGGAGTCCGGGGACGACAACTCCGGTGTCTTCGTGGGCTTCCCGCCCTCCGACGACCCCTGGTCGGCGGTGAACAACGGCTACGAGATCCAGATCGACGCCACGGACGTGCCCGAGCGCACCACCGGGTCCGTCTACGGCTTCCGCTCCGCCGACCTGAAGAAGCGCGACCGCGCGCTGAACCCGCCGGGGGAGTGGAACACGTACGAGATCCGGGTGGAGGGCGAGCGGCTCCGCGTCTGGCTCAACGGCGTGAAGATCAACGACTACACCAACACCGACCCGGCCCGGAGCCTCGCGGACGGACACATCGGCATCCAGAACCACGGTGCCGAGGACCAGGTGTCCTTCCGCGACATCCGGATCAAGGAACTGCCCGCGACCACCTCGCAGGGCGACTGAGCGGCGGCGGGCGGGGGACGCCGGACCCCCGCCCGCCGTCAACCACCCGGCTTCTCCGGGTCTGTTCCGGGGCTCTGCCCAGACGCGTGTGACAAGGAGGCTGCCCATGTCCGCGTCCCCTTCTCCCTCCCCCTCCCCGTCTTCTTCCCCTTCTCCTTCTCTTCCTGAGGCCCGTACCGGTGTGTGGTTGATCGGAGCGCGGGGTTCCGTCGCCACGACCGTGGTGGCGGGCTGCGCCGCCGTGGCCGCCGGCCTGCACCCGCCGGCCGGCATGGTCACCGAGACACCCGTCTTCGCCGGCAGCGGGCTGCCGCCCCTGCCCTCCCTCGTCTTCGGCGGCCACGACACCGCCGACTGCCCCCTGCCCAAACGCGCCGAGGCCCTCGCCGCCGGCAACGTGCTGCCGCCCGGCCTGCCCGCGGCCGTCCACGCCGAACTGGCCGCCGCCGAACGCGAGATCCGCCCCGGCGGCCCCCTGCCCGGCGACACCCGTGACGAAGAGGCACTGATCACCGCCTTCGCCGCGGACATCCGCGACTTCGTACGGCGCTCGGGGCTGGCGCGGGCCGTCGTCGTGAACGTCGCCTCCACCGAGCCCGCGCCCGCCGGGGGCACCCTGCCGCCCAGCTCCCTGTACGCGGCGGCGGCCCTGCGCGCCGGCTGCCCGTACGTCAACTTCACCCCCTCCACCGGACTGCACCACCCGGCGCTGTCCGAGGCCGCGGCGGCGAGCGGCCTGCCGTACGCGGGCCGCGACGGCAAGACCGGGCAGACGCTGCTGCGCTCGGTGCTGGGCCCGATGTTCGCCCAGCGGGCGCTCACGGTCCGTGCCTGGTCCGGCACCAACCTCCTCGGCGGCGGCGACGGCGCCGCCCTCGCCGACCCGGCCGCCGCGGCGGCGAAGAACGCCGGCAAGGAACGCGTCCTCGCCGACACCCTCGGCACCACCCCCGAGGGCGAGGTCCACATCGACGACGTCCCCGCCCTCGGCGACTGGAAGACGGCCTGGGACCACATCGCCTTCGACGGCTTCCTCGGCTCCCGCATGATCCTCCAGACCATCTGGCAAGGCTGTGACTCCGCGCTGGCCGCCCCGCTCGTGCTGGACCTGGCCCGGCTGGCCGCCCGTGCCCACGAGGCGGGCCTGTCCGGCCCGCTGAGCGAGCTGGCCTTCTACTTCAAGGACCCCGTGGGGGACGCGCCGGCGGGTCTCGCGGAGCAGTACGCCGAGCTGAGCCGGTTCGCGGAGCGGTTGCGGGGAGCGGCGACGGGGGAGAGGCCGGATGAGCGGCCGGATCAGCGGACGGGAGAGGGCCCGGGCGAACGACCGGGCCGGTGGCCCGACGGTGCCGACGGGCTCGGGGGCCGACGATGACCCCGGCCGACGCCTCGGCGTCCGTCGCGTCCGCCGTGTCCCCTGCGTCCGCCGCGTCCCGCGAGCGTGCCGGGCAACCGTCCAGCCCGCCCCGCGAGCCCCGCGCGTCTCGCCCGCCCCGCGCGTCCGCCTGGGCCGAACTGCTCCGCCTGCCCGCGCTGTTCACCGTTCCCGGTGACGTCCTGGCGGGCGCCGCGGCGGCCGGAGCGCCCGCCGGTCCCCGCGCCCTGCTCGCCATCGGCTCCTCCCTCTGCCTGTACGAGGCCGGCATGGCCCTCAACGACTGGGCGGACCGCGCCGAGGACGCCGCCGAGCGTCCGCACCGCCCGCTCCCGTCCGGCCGCATCCGCCCGGCCGCCGCTCTCACCGCGGCCTGCGCCCTCACCGGCGCCGGACTGGCCCTGGCCGCCGGCGCGGGCCGCCGGGCCCTCGCCGTCGCCACACCGCTCGCGGCGACCGTCTGGGCCTACGACCTCGCCCTGAAGCACACGCCGGCCGGCCCCGCGGCCATGGCCGCGGCCCGCGGCCTCGACCTGCTGCTGGGCGCCGCGGCCACCACCGGCCGCACCCGCGCCGCGCTGCCGTCCGCCGCGCTGCTCGGCACCCACACCCTCGCGGTCACGGCCGTGTCCCGCCAGGAGACCCGCGGCGGTTCGGCCCTGGCCCCGCTGGCGGCCTGCGTCACGACCGGACTGCTGACCCGGCTGGTGACCCGCCGCCCCACCCGACTCCCGGCAGGCCGACGGGAAGCAGCCGCCCCCGGCCTGCCGGGCCCTCTCCCGGATCCCGGCTCCGGTCAGGACACCGCTCGGCCGACGGCCGCCCGGCCGGGCAGCGGGCAAGGCCCCGCCCGGCCGGCCGCCACTGTCCGGTTCGGCACTGCACGGTCCGCCACCATTCGGTCCTCCACCGTCCGGTCCGGCACCGGTCAGGGCACCGCCCGCCTCACCGCCGCCCTCGGTGCCGCCTACGCCGCGACCGCCGCCCGGCCCTACCTCCACGCCGCCCTCAACCCCTCACCCCCGCTCACCCAACGAGCCGTCGGCGGCGGCATCCGCGCCACGATCCCCCTCCAGGCCGCACTCACCGCCCGCTCCGGCGCCGCGGCCACCGCGCTCCTGGTCGCGGCCCTCGCACCGGCCGGACGGAAGTTCGCGAGGAAGGTGAGCATCACGTGAGCCACGCAGCCCGCCGCCCCGGCGACCGGCCGACGACAACGGCCCCGGCCGACGACGTCCGGCTCCGAGCCGATGCCGCCCACCCCCAAGCCGATGACACCCGGCCCCAGGACGCAGGCCCGGAGCCCGGCACTCCCGGCTCCGCCTCCCTCCGCTCCGCCTCCCTCCGCTCCGCCTCCCTCCGCTTCGGCTACGGCACCAACGGCCTCACCGACCTCCGCCTCGACGACGCCCTCACCCTCCTCGCCGACCTCGGCTACGACGGCGTCGGCCTCACCCTCGACCACATGCACCTCGACCCCCTCGCCCCGGACCTCGCCGCCCGCACCCGCCGGGTCGCGCGGCGGCTGGACGCGCTCGGCCTGGGCGTCACCGTGGAGACGGGCGCCCGCTACGTCCTCGACCCGCGCCGCAAACACGGCCCCTCCCTCCTCGACCCCGACCCGGACGACCGCGCCCGCCGCGCCGGCCTGCTCCTGACCGCCGTACGCGTCGCCGCCGACCTCGGTGCCCACGCCGTCCACTGCTTCAGCGGCATCACCCCCGACGGCACGGACGAGGACACGGCGTGGAAACGCCTGGCCGAGACCCTCACCCCGGTCGTGGACGCCGCCGCCACCGCCGGAGTCCCCCTCGCCGTCGAACCCGAACCCGGTCACCTCCTCGCCACCCTCGACGGCTTCCACCGCCTGCGCCGCACCCTCGGCGACCCCGACGCCCTCGGCCTCACCCTGGACATCGGCCACTGCCAGTGCCTCGAACCCCTCCCTCCCGCCGACTGCGTCCGCGCCGCCGGCCCGTGGCTGCGGCACGTCCAGATCGAGGACATGCGCCGCGGCGTCCACGAACACCTCCCCTTCGGCGACGGCGAGATCGACTTCCCGCCCGTCCTCGCGGCCCTCGCCGCCACCGGCTACCAGGGCCTGACCGTCGTCGAACTGCCCCGCCACTCCCACGCCGGGCCCCACCATGCCGCACGCTCCCTCCCGTTCCTCCGCCGGGCGGCGGCAGCCTCCGCCGACCGGCCGTCCGGGACCGTCCCCTCCGTCACCCCCGAAGGGAGCACCCCATGACGCACCCCCACACCACCCGCGTCACCCAGGACGCGGACGGCACCGGCACCGCACGGGACACCGAGGGCACCACCCCCGCCCTCGCCCCGCCGGACCGCCTGCGCGCCGACCTCTCCGCCCGCCTCGGCGGCGCCGCCCGCGCCTGGCTCGACCAGGCCCTCGACGAGGCCGCCACCCACCCCGGCGGCCACGGCCCCCTCTCCGTGTGGGAACTGCGCCTCGCCGAGGCGGGCCGGCGCTGCGGCCCCGCCCACGCCGACGCCGCCCGCGTCCTCATCCTGCACGCGGCCCGCGCCGACGCCGACGCCCTGGCCCGCGTCTACGCCCAAGGCACCGCCGACGAACGCCGCGCCGTCCTGCACGCCCTGCCCCACCTCGTGCCCGGCCCCGAGGCCCTCCCGCTCGTCGAGGACGCCCTGCGCACCAACGACACCCGCCTGCTGGCCGCCGCCGTCGGCCCCTACGCCGCCCGGCACCTCGACCCCCACCAGTGGCGGCACGCCGTGCTGAAGTGCCTGTTCACCGGCGTCTCCGTGGACCATGTGGCGGACCTGGCCCACCGCGCCCACGGAGACGCGGAACTCGCCCGGATGCTCGCCGACTACGCCGCCGAACGCAGAGCCGCAGACCGCCCCGTCCCCGAAGACCTGCACCGCGTCCTGGCCCTGACCGAGCCCGCGACCGACTCGCCCCGCCCGGCCGGCCCCCACGGCAAGGAGTCCTGATGCGCATCTTCGACCCCCACATCCACATGACCTCCCGCACCACCGACGACTACGAGGCCATGTACGCCGCGGGCGTCCGCGCCGTCGTCGAACCCGCCTTCTGGCTGGGCCAGCCCCGCACCTCTCCCGCCTCCTTCTATGACTACTTCGACTCCCTGCTCGGCTGGGAACCCTTCCGCGCCGCCCAGTACGGCATCGCCCACCACTGCACGATCGCCCTCAACCCCAAGGAGGCCAACGACCCGCGCTGCACCCCCGTCCTCGACGAACTGCCCCGCTACCTCGTCAAGGACCGCGTCGTCGCCGTCGGCGAGATCGGCTACGACTCGATGACCCCCGCCGAGGACACCGCGCTCGCCGCCCAGCTCCAGCTCGCCGCCGACCACGGCCTGCCCGCGCTCGTACACACCCCCCACCGCGACAAACCGGCCGGCCTGCGCCGCACCCTCGACGTGATCCGCGAGTCCGCGCTGCCCACCGACCGGGTCCTGGTCGACCACCTCAACGAGACCACCGTCAAGGAGGCCAAGGACAGCGGCGCCTGGCTCGGCTTCTCCGTCTATCCGGACACCAAGATGGACGAGAAGCGGATGGTCGCGATCCTCCGCGCGTACGGCCCCGAGCAGGTGCTGGTCAACTCCGCCGCCGACTGGGGCAGGAGCGACCCGCTGAAGACCCGCAAGGTCGCCGACCTCATGCTCGCCGAGGGCTTCGACGAGGACGACGTGGACCGCGTGCTGTGGCGCAACCCGGTCGCGTTCTACGGGCTCAGCGGACGCCTCGACCTCGACGTCGCCACGCCCGGCGCCACCCACGAGGGCAACTCGATCCTGCGCGGCGGGGAGTGAGCGATGCGTTTCCGGCACCCCGACGGCTCCGTCGTCCACCTCGCCTACTGCACCAACGTGCACCCCGCCGAGACCCTCGACGGCGTCCTCGCCCAGCTGCGCGACCACTGCGAACCGGTCCGCCGCCGCCTGGGCCGCGACCGCCTCGGCATCGGCCTGTGGCTGGCCCGCGACGCCGCCCACGCCCTGGTCACCGACCCCTCCGCGCTGCGCGGCCTGCGCGCCGAACTCGACCGGCGCGGCCTGGAGGTCGTCACCCTCAACGGCTTCCCCTACGAGGGCTTCGGCGCCGAAGAGGTCAAGTACCGCGTCTACAAGCCGGACTGGGCCGACCCCGAACGCCTGGACCACACCACCTCCCTCGCCCGCGTCCTCGCCGGCCTGCTGCCCGACGACGTCACCGAGGGCAGCATCTCCACCCTGCCGCTGGCCTGGCGCACCGCCTACGACGACACCCGCGCCGACAAGGCCCGCGCCGCCCTGGTCACCCTCGCCGAACGCCTGGACGCCCTTCAGGAGCTGACCGGCCGCTCCATCCGCGTCGGCCTGGAACCCGAACCCGGCTGCGTCGTGGAGACCACCCAGGACGCCCTCGCGCCGCTCACCGCGATCGCCCACCCCCGCATCGGCATCTGCGTCGACACCTGCCACCTCGCCACCTCCTTCGAAGACCCGCACACCGCCCTGGACGCCCTGGCCGCCGCCCGCGTCCCCGTCGTCAAGTCCCAGCTCTCCGCCGCCCTGCACGCCGAACACCCCCGTCTCCCCGAGGTCCGCCAGGCCCTCGCCGCCTTCGCCGAACCCCGCTTCCTGCACCAGACCCGCGCCGTCACCACCGCCGGACTGCACGCCACCGACGACCTCGACGAGGCCCTCGCCGGCGACGCCCTGCCCGGCACGGTGCCCTGGCGCTCCCACTTCCACGTCCCGCTGCACGCCGACCCCGCAGCACCCCTCACCTCCACCCTCCCCGTCCTCGAGGCCGCCCTGACCCGGCTGGTCGGCGGCCCGCACCCGCTCACCCGCCACCTGGAGGTCGAGACCTACACCTGGCAGGCCCTCCCGCCCGAGCTGCGCCCCCGCGCCCGCGCCCAGCTCACCGACGGCATCGCCGCCGAGCTCACCCTCGCCCGCGAACTGCTCACCGACCTCGGCCTGAAGGAGCTGCCATGACCGGACCCGCCCGCACCGACGGCACCGGCCCCACCCCGCTCCTCGTCCTGGACGTCGTCGGCCTCACCCCCCGTCTCCTCGACCACATGCCCCACCTGAAGACCCTCGCGCAGTCCGGCTCCCACGCCCCCCTCGGCACCGTCCTGCCCGCCGTCACCTGCGCCGCCCAGTCCACCTTCCTCACCGGCACCCTCCCCTCCGAGCACGGCATCGTCGGCAACGGCTGGTACTTCCGCGAACTCGGCGACGTCCTGCTGTGGCGCCAGCACAACGGACTCGTCGCCGGCGACAGACTCTGGGACGCCGCCCGCCGCGCCCACCCCGGCTACACCGTCGCCAACATCTGCTGGTGGTACGCCATGGGCGCCGACACCGACATCACCGTCACCCCCCGCCCCGTCTACTACGCCGACGGCCGCAAGGAACCCGACTGCTACACCCGGCCCCCCGCCCTGCACAACGAACTCACCGAGAAGTTCGGCACCTTCCCCCTCTTCCACTTCTGGGGACCCGGCGCCGACCTGGTCTCCAGCCGGTGGATCATCGACGCCACCCGGCACATCATGCGCACCCGCCGCCCCGACCTGACGCTCTGCTACCTCCCTCACCTCGACTACGACCTGCAGCGCTTCGGCCCCGACGACCCGCGCTCCCTGAAAGCCGCCACCGACCTGGACGCGGCGATGGCACCCCTCCTGGACGACGCCCGCGCCGAGGGCCGCACCGTCGTCGCGCTGTCCGAGTACGGCATCACCCGTGTGAACCGGTCCGTCGACATCAACCGCGCCCTGCGCCGCGCCGGGCTGCTGGAGGTGCACACGCAGGACGGCATGGAGTACCTCGACCCGATGGCCTCCCGCGCCTTCGCGGTCGCCGACCACCAGATCGCCCACGTCTACGTCCGCCGCCCCGAGGACCTGGACGCGGCCCGCGCCGCCCTCGACGGCCTGCCCGGCATCGACCAGCTCCTCGACGACGAGGGCAAGAAGGCCCACCATCTCGACCATCCGCGCGCCGGCGACCTCGTCGCCGTCGCCGAGCCGGACGCCTGGTTCACGTACTACTACTGGCTCGACGACGCCCGCGCGCCCGACTTCGCACGACTCGTCGAGATCCACCGCAAACCCGGCTACGACCCGGTCGAGCTGTTCATGGACCCGCTCGACCCCTACGTCAAGGTCAAGGCGGCCACCGCCCTGGCCCGCAAGAAACTCGGCATGCGCTACCGCATGGCGGTCGTGCCGCTGGACGCCTCACCTATTCGCGGCAGCCACGGCCGCCTCCCCGCGAGCGACGACGACGGTCCGCTCCTCATCTGCTCCACCCCCCACGCCGTCGGCGACCGTGTCGCGGCCACCGACGTCAAGCAACTCCTGCTCCATCTCGCCGGACTCGGCTGACGCACGGCCGCCGGGATCCAGCTGCATTCAGTGAAGCACGCACCACTGACAACGACCCGCCCCGAGCACATCGGCGCAGGTCACGACAGAGAAGGCAGGCACCCGTGACACTGTTTCCCCGGTCTCCCCGCACCACCGGCACCACCGGCACCGACGCGGTCACCGCGACCGACGCGGCCGCCGGCCCCGACGAGGCCCTGCGCCGCAGCCTCGGCGTAGGCCGCCGCCGCTTCCTCAGCACCTGCACCGCCGTCGCCGGCGCCGCGATCGCGGCCCCCGTCTTCGGTGCCTCGCCCGCCCTCGCCGCCCAGGACGCGGACAGAGCCCCCGGCCACGGACACGGCCACGGCGACGTCCTGGTCCCCGCCCACAAGCGTGGCATCATCCTCTACACCGTCCGCGACGCGACCGGCCGCGACCCCCTCGCCACCGACCTGCCCTCCGGCTTCCGCGAGGTCTTCAAGCAGCTCGCCCGCCACGGCTACCGCCAGGTCGAGTTCGCCGGCTACCGCCAGCACGCCAACGCGCCCGGCGGCGCCGACCTGGAGTCGGTCGCGGGCGCGAAGCTGCTGCGCTCCTGGCTCGACGAGTACGGCCTGCGCGCCCAGGGCAGCCACGGCTTCATCCCGCCGTCCTGGCCGCTGACCACCGCCGACCTGGACACCTTCAAGAAGCATCTGGAGATCGCCAACATCATCGGCATGGACCACATGGGCACCGGCGGCGACCCCACCGGCAGCTCCTACCGGGCCGACTGGGACGTGGCCGCCGACAAGTGGAACGCCCTCGGCGAGATCGCCCGCCGCGAGGGCATCAAGCTCTACACCCACAACCACGACGCCGCCTACGGCTTCCTGCTGGACGGTGGCCCGCTGGACGCGCAGGGCCGGCCCACCCGCAGCTCCGGCATCCGCAAGCTGGAGTACTTCCTGAAGGTCACCGACCCCAAGCTGGTGTGGCTGGAGATGGACATCTTCTGGGCGCACGTGGCCCAGTACAAGTTCCACACCTACACCGCCCACGACGGTTCCACCCGCGAGGACGTCTTCGACCCGGCCGGCCTGGTCGCCCGCCACGGCAAGCGCTACCCGCTGTTCCACGCCAAGGACGGCGTCGTCAGCACCACCAACGGCATGGGCTACGAGATGGTGCCGTTCGGCACCGGCGTCATCGACTACACGACGTTCTTCTCCCGCGTCGGGCACCGCAACTACCACAACCCGATGGTCGAGGACGACAACTCGCCGAGCGCCGCCGACCCCGCGCAGTCGCTGCGCGAGGCGAAGATCAGCTACGACAACCTTGCGGCCCTGCGCAGGCGCCGCCGCTGATCCCCGTACACACCGGACGCACCGGATACACCGGATACGCCGGGCGGCCCTTCCCGCACCGCGCGGGAAGGGCCGCCGTGTCACGCCGTCTCGTCGCCCAGCGGCCGAGGATTGGGCACGACGCGCTTGGCCCGCGGCCTGTCCGGCGCCTTCAGGAACAGTGCCAGCACCGCCGAGGCCAGCCCGATCGAACCCGCCAGGACGAACGCCCCCTCGTAGTCCCAGGCACCGACCACGACCGCGCCCATCCCGGAGCCGACGAGCCCGGAGACCAGCTTCGAGCTGTAGACCATGCCGTAGTTGGCGGCGTTGTGGTTCTCGCCGAAGTAGTCCGCGGTCATGGCCGCGAACAGCGGGAAGATCGCCCCGCCGCCGAAGCCGGAGACCATGGAGCACAGCAGGAAGAACGGCATGACGCCCATCCGGCCGGAGACCAGCACGCCGAACTGGGCGAGGCCGAGCACCACGCACACGACGACGAGCGTGGTACGGCGGCCGTAGCGGTCGGAGATCCAGCCGATCACCCCGCGCCCGGTGCCGTTGACGATGGCCTTCAGGGACATCGCGGTGGCCACGATCCCGCCCGCGAAGCCCATGTCCTTGCCGAACGGCACGAGGAAGGCGATGCCGAAGATGTTGATGCCGGCCGTGCACAGCAGGCAGAACCACATCTTCCACAGGACCGGGGTACGGGCGGCCTCCCTGGGGGTGTACTGCCGGACGGCCGGCGGGTTCTTCTCCAGCGCCCGGCGGATCTTCGGGTCGTCGGTCTGCCGGAGCGGGTCGACGTGCGCGGGCCACCAGTTCTTCGGCGGGTCCCTGAAGAACCAGCCGGCCGAGGCCACGACCAGGCACAGACCGACACCGGCCGAGACCAGCACCGTCTGGTAGTTGCCCAGGTCCATGTACGAGGTGAACAGGAACACGAACGGCACGGAGCCGTAGGCGAAGCCGCCGTTGACGAAGCCCGTCTTGCCGCCCTTGCGCTCCGGATACCACTTGCCGACCATGTTCACGCAGGTCGCGTAGACGAGGCCGGCGCCGATGCCGCTGCACATGCCGAAGCCGAGGTAGGCGACGACGACGTGCGGCGCGTACGCCAGCGACACGTAGCCCAGCAGGGTCCCGACCGCGCCGAGCAGCATCGCCGAGCGGGCGGGCAGCCTGCCGCTCTCCCGTAACTGCCCGGCGGGGAAGGCCACGGCGGCCTGGAAGAACACCCAGACGCCCATCAGCCAGAAGATGTGCCCGCTGCTCCACAGGTGGGCCTCGTGGAGCGTGTCCTCCGCCGACGTGAACGCGTACTCGGCGGAGCTGATGCCCATCATGCCGATCCACGGCAGGATGACCATCCACTTGCGTGGCCGCCCCATGATGTCGAGATCGGACTCGCCGATCCGGTACACGCGGCCGTTGCGGTCCGTCACCTCTCTGAAGGGGACGGACGTCGAGAATTTGGTGGTTGTCATATGACTCAGCGCCCCTTGCGTCGAAAGATCTGGCCAGCGCCCCCTGCCCACGTACCTTTCGTGTGCGCACGGGTCCCGGGGCCGGCCGACGCGCACCGCCGGCCGGCCCCGTGCTCCCTCAGCTCATGAACCACCACCCAGCAGCCCGGCCGCCCGCGCCCAGCGGTACTTCGCGCCGAGCACGGCCACCGGCCTCTCCGTCGTGTACGGATACGCCACGACCCCCCGCTCGAACAGGTACCGGCAGGCCGCCTCCACCTCGACGTCGCCGGCCAGAGAGGCCACCACCGGCTTCTCGACGCCGCGCGCCCGGAACTCCTCCACCACGCGCGCGGTGAGCTCGGCGAACACCATGGGGGGAGTGACGATGGTGTGCCAGTAGCCGAGGACCAGCGCGTGGATGCGCGGATCCTCCAGCCCCAGCCGGATCGTCGCCTCGTACGTCGACGGCGGCTCGCCCCCGGTGATGTCCACCGGGTTGCCCGCCGCCCCGAACGGCGGGATGAACGCCCTGAACGACGCGTCCAGATCCGGCGGAATCTCCATCAGCGACAGCCCGTTGTCGGTCACCGCGTCCGACAGCAGCACCCCGCTGCCGCCGGCCCCGGTGATGATGACGACGTTGTCGCCGCGGGGAGCGGGAAGCACCGGCAACGCGCGCGCGTACTCCAGCATCTCGTGCAGCCCGTACGCCCGGACGACCCCGGCCTGCTTCAGGATGTCGTCGTACACGGCGTCGTCCCCGGCCAGCGCCCCGGTGTGCGAACCGGCAGCCCGCGCGCCCGCCGCCGTACGCCCCGCCTTCAGGACGACGACCGGCTTCTTCGGCACGGTCGCCCGCGCGGCCTCCACGAAGGCGCGCCCGTCCTTGAGGTCCTCCAGGTGCATCGCGACGCACTCGGTGTGCGGATCCTCGCCGAACCAGGTCAGCAGGTCGTCCTCGTCCACGTCCGCCTTGTTGCCGAGCCCCACGATCGCCGACACGCCCGTCTTCGTGGTGCGGGCGAAGCCCAGGACGGCCATGCCGATGCCGCCCGACTGGGAGGTCAGCGCCACGCCGCCCTTGACGTCGTACGGGGTGCAGAAGGTGGCGCACAGGTCCTGCCAGGTGGAGTAGTAGCCGTAGATGTTCGGCCCCAGCAGCCGGACGCCGTACCGCTCGGCGATCGCCACGATCTCCTCCTGGAGCGCGTGTTCGCCGGTCTCCGCGAACCCCGACGGGATCAGCACGGCGTTGGGGATCCTCTTGCGGCCCACCTCCTCCAGCGCCGCGGCCACGAACCGCGCGGGAATCGCGAAGACCGCCACGTCCACCTCGCCGGGGACGTCGGTGACGCTCTTGTACGCCTTGCGGCCCAGGATGTCGTCGGCCTTGGGGTTCACCGGATGGATCTCCCCGGAGAAGCCCCCGTCGACGAGGTTGCGCATCACCGAGTTGCCGATCTTCCCGGGCTCGCTGGACGCGCCGATCACGGCCACCGACGACGGCTGCATCAGGCGGCGCATCGAGACGAGGATCTCCTCGCGCGTGTACCGCCGGCGTTCCCTGGGCGCCTCGGATGCGAGAACGACGCGGATGTCGGCCGCCACGGCGCCCCGGTCCGTGGCGATCACGGGGTTGAGGTCGACCTCCGCGATCTCCGGGAAGTCCGTGACCAGCCGGGACACCCGGCGGATCTGCTCGGCCACCGCCCACCGGTCCACCGCCGCCCGCCCGCGCACCCCGCGCAGCACCTCGGCCGCCCGGATCGAGTCCAGCATCGACAGCGCCTCGTCGGCGTCCACGGGCGCCAGCCGGAACGTGACGTCCTTCAGCACCTCGACGAGCACCCCGCCGAGCCCGAACGCCACCACCTTCCCGAACGTCGGGTCCGTCACCGCCCCGACGATGACCTCCTGCCCCTGGGGCAGCAGTTCCTGCACCTGGACGCCGTCGATACGGGCGTTCGCGTCGTACGCGCGCGCGTTGTCGACGATCCGGCGGAACGCCGCCCGCACCTCGGCCGCGCCCTCCACCCCGACGACCACGCCGCCGGCGTCGGTCTTGTGCGGGATGTCCGGGGAGACGATCTTCAGCACCACCGGTCCGCCGAAGCGCGCCGCGCACGCCACGGCCTCCTCGACGTCCCGCGCGAGCTCCTCGCCGGGTACGGCGATCCCGTACGCGTCCGCGATCACCTTGCCCTCGGGCGCGGTCAGCGCCGTGCGCCCCTCGGCCCGCACGGAGTCGAGCAGCGCGCGCACCCGCAGTGCCGGGTCCTCTGCCCTCACCTCAGATCACCCCGTCCGACTTCAGCAGGCGCAGCTCCTCGGCGCCGAGGCCGAGCTCACCGACGTAGATCTCCTCGTTGTGCTCGCCCAGCAGCGGCGAACTCGTCACCTCCACGGGGGAGTCGGAGAGCTTGAGCGGGCTGCCGACGGTCACGAACTCGCCCCGCTCGGGATGCGGTACGCGCACGACCATCTCGTTGGCGGCGAGCGAGGCGTCCTCGATGATCTCCTTGGTGGACAGGATCGGCCCGCACGGGATGCCGTGCGCGTTCAGCCGTTCCAGCACCTCCCACTTCGGCAGCGTGGCGGACCACTCCTCGATCAGCTGGAACATCTTGTTCAGCTTCGGCAGCCGGGCCTCGGGCGTCGCCCACTCGGGGTCGTCCGCCAGCTCCGGCCGGCCGATGAGCTCGGTGATCGGCTTCCAGCCGACGGGCTGCACGATGACGTACACGTAGTCGTTCGGGCCGCCCGGCGCGCACTTCACCGCCCAGCCGGGCTGGCCGCCGCCGGAGGCGTTGCCGGAGCGGGGAACCTCGTCGCCGAAGTCCTCGTTGGGATATTCGGCGAGTGGACCATGGGCCAGGCGCTGCTGGTCGCGCAGCTTCACCCGGCAGAGGTTGAGCACCGCGTGCTGCATGGCCACGTTCACCCGCTGCCCGCGCCCGGTGCGCTCTCGCTGGTACAGCGCCGCGAGGATGCCCGCCACGGCGTGGACGCCCGTGCCCGAGTCCCCGATCTGGGCCCCCGTCGCCAGCGGCGGCCCGTCCTCGAAGCCGGTGGTCGCCATCGACCCGCCCATGGCCTGCGCGACGACCTCGTACGCCTTGAAATCGGTGTACGGGCCCTCGCCGAACCCCTTGATGGAGGCGTAGACGATCCGTGGATTGATCTCCCTGACGCGGTCCCAGGTGAAGCCCATCCGGTCCACCGCGCCCGGCCCGAAGTTCTCGACCATGACGTCGGAACGCCGGATCAGCTCGGTGAGGAGTTCCTTGCCGCGCTCGGTCTTGGTGTTGAGGGTGATGCTCCGTTTGTTGCAGTTGAGCATCGTGAAGTAGAGGGAGTCGACGTCCGGGAGGTCGCGCAGCTGCCTGCGCGTGATGTCACCGGCCGGCGCCTCCAGTTTGACGACGTCCGCGCCGAGCCAGGCCAGCAGCTGGGTGGCGGAGGGCCCGGACTGGACGTGCGTCATGTCCAGGATGCGGATGCCGTCGAGGGCCTTGGCAGGAGTTCCGGTC
Organism: Streptomyces sp. NPDC006134; assembly: GCF_040628835.1. NCBI lineage: Bacteria > Bacillati > Actinomycetota > Actinomycetes > Kitasatosporales > Streptomycetaceae > Streptomyces > Streptomyces sp. NPDC006134. The sequence continues at coordinate 76,932 of NZ_JBEXTV010000025.1, forward strand.
ATGAGGTCCCACCTCACTTGTACATGGTCTGGTTCATGGTTCCGGGGGCGTACGCGTCCGGGTCGATCCAGACGTTGATCAGGGACGGCTTGCCGGACTCGCGGGCCCGGCGCAGCGCGGGGCCGATGTCGGCGGGATCGCGCACCTCCTCGCCGTAACCGCCCAGCATCCGCGCGAACCGGTCGTAGGGGACGTCGCCGAGGGTGTTGCCGACCCGCTCGCGCTCCTTGCCGTACTTGGCGGCCTGGCCGTAACGGATCTGGTTCATGGAGGAGTTGTTGCCGACGATGCCGACGAAGGGGAGGTCGTAGCGGACCAGGGTCTCGAAGTCCCAGCCGGTGAGGGAGAAGGCGCCGTCGCCGAAGAGGGCGACGACCTCCTTGTCGGGCCGCGCCTGCTTGGCGGCCAGCACGAACGGCACCCCGACGCCGAGCGTGCCGAGCGGTCCCGGATCCATCCAGTGGCCCGGCGACTTGGGCTGCACGACCTGGCCGGAGAAGGTGACGATGTCGCCGCCGTCGCCGATGTAGACCGAGTCCTCGGTGAGGAAGTCGTTGATCTCGCCGACCAGACGGTAGGGGTGGATGGGGGAGGCGTCGGACCTGAGCTGCGGCAGCCGCTTGTCCAGCGCCGCCTGCTCGACGGCCCGCAGCTCGTCCAGCCACTCCTTGCGCCGCGAGGCGCCGCCGTTCACCCGCCCCGAGGCCGCCTCGGTCACCGACTTCAGCACCAGGCCGGCGTCGCCGACGATGCCGAGGCCGATGTCGCGGTTCTTGCCGACGGTGCGGTAGTCGAGGTCGATCTGCACCACCGTCGCCTCGGGCGACAGCCGCTTGCCGTAGCCCATGCGGAAGTCGAAGGGCGTGCCGACGACGACGATGACGTCGGCGTGGGAGAACGCGTACCGGCGGGAGAGCTGGAAGTGGTGCGGGTCGCCGGGCGGCAGGGTGCCGCGTCCGGCGCCGTTCATGTATGCGGGGATGTTCAGGGTGCGTACCAGCTCGACGGCGGCCTCGGTACCCCGGGTCGTCCACACCTGGCTGCCCAGCAGGATGGCCGGCTTGCGGGCGTGCACCAGCAGGTCGGCGAGCTTCTCGACCGCCTCCGGGTCGCCGGCCGAGCGGGTCGAGGCCCGGTAGGCGCCCGCCTTCGGCACCCGCGCCGTGGAGACCGGCACCTTGGCATCCAGCACGTCGCGCGGGATCTCCAGGAAGGAGGGGCCGGGCGCGCCGTGGTAGCACTCGCGGAACGCCATCGACACCATGTCCGCCGCCCGGGCCGTGTCCGGCACGGTCGCCGCGAACTTGGTGATGGGGTTCATCATGTCGACGTGCGGCAGGTCCTGCAGCGACCCCATCTTGTGCTGGGTCAGCGCCCCCTGCCCGCCGATCAGCAGCATGGGGGACTCCGCGCGGAAGGCGTTGGCGACACCGGTGACGGCGTCGGTCGTGCCCGGCCCCGCGGTGACGACCGCACAGCCCGGCTTGCCGGTGAGGCGCGCGTACCCGTCGGCCGCGTGGGCGGCGACCTGCTCGTGACGGACGTCGACGACCTCGATGCCTTCGTCGACGCAGCCGTCGTAGATGTCGATGATGTGGCCGCCGCACAGGGTGTAGATGCGGTCGACCCCTTCGGCCTTGAGGGCCTTGGCCACCAGGTGGCCGCCGGAGATCACGTCCTGGGTGTCGTCGGGCATGGCGAAGTCCTGTCCCTTCTCGAGGGGGAACGTCTCGCATACGCGCGGAAACTCGTCTCGCACGTCGTACATTGCATACAGTCGACGAATACTGTATGAAGCTTGTTATCCCGCATTCGGTGGGTGGTGTCCAGGGGGCGTGGGGCACTTTCGGACAGGAGCCGGAAGGGGCCTGTACGGACAGCGGGCAGGGGCGCTCTTCGGGGGACACGGCGTCGTGGTGCCGAGGGCCGCGCCATGGGGCGCGCAGGCGCGATCGCGTCCGTCGGCGCGGCGCCTTCGCCGTCGGCGACCTGCTCGTGCGCGCGGTGACGCGGGGGCCGGCGGGGGGAGCGGCTGCCCGGGAGCTTCCCCGAGTGCCGGCTCGCGCCGTAAGCGACGGGGCCGCCTCCGATCGCCCGCTCCGGCTGCACGCCTTGGCCCGATCCCACGCACCGGCCCAGTCATACGCCCCGGCCTGGTCGGGTGCTCCGCCTCGATCGCGTGCTCCGGCCCCGGACGGCCGGGGCGGTCCCCTCTCCCGCCGGCCGGTGTGCCACGGACTCGCGCGACCGGCGGCCCCGACCGGTGACCGGAAGATCACGCGCCGTGAAACCGCTGGTGAGGGGGGTGCCGCGGCGACGGCCGCCGCGCCCGCCGGGCGGAAGGGCAGGTGAAAGGCACTCCGAAACCTTGGTATTGTTGTCCATGTCGCCGCGGGGAACACCCCGCACGACAGACACCTGGTCCGGGTGGCGGAATGGCAGACGCGCTAGCTTGAGGTGCTAGTGCCCTTTATCGGGCGTGGGGGTTCAAGTCCCCCCTCGGACACATAGCCGAACGATACGTTCTTGAGGGCCTCGACCTGAGGGTCGCGGCCCTCGTGGCGTTTCAGCGGTCGATGGTGATCCCCGAGGCTTCGCAGAGTGACGTCTCGGCGCCGGGACGAGAGGGCGGGCCGGTCGCCCTCGGCACGGCCCTGATTGATCCTGGTTGATGTAGCGGACCAGAAGGTTCGAGCTGCCGGTGCAGCCCAGCTCCCTGATCTCCTGGAGGAGATGGGCGACGGGGACGGCCGGGTTCTCCGGTCGGCGCTTGCATAGGTGATCGCGGTAGGGGTCCACGAGGGTGGGCCGGTACTTGGGGACGCGGATGAGGCGCTCGGGCTCGGTGACGCGGCCATGGCGCTTGACGGTGTTCAAGGCGGGGTTCAGGCGCCGTGCGCATTCCGGCAGGCCGACTCCGCGCTCGCGCAGGGCGTGGCCCTGCTGCCGGCGCTCGCGTGTGGTGGCGGCCTGTCTCCCCTCGGCCGGGGGCGGGTCCGCTTTCGCCCAGCAGGTGCTGTGCACGGCGACTTCTTTGCGGACGGCCTCGGTGAGGTTGTGCCACAGGTGCCGGCGGTCGCTGATCTGGACCGCGTCGGGCAGGGCTCGGCGGACCGCCTCGGCATAGGTGGCCGATCCGTCCCGACACACGGTCTCGATGCCCGGATGTCCGCGCAGCCAGGCTTCCAGAGGGGCGGCTTCGCGGCCGGGCGGTACCTCAATCCGCTGGCCGGTCTCGGCGTTGATGATGATCGTGGCGTAGCTTTGCCGGCGCCGCAGGGCGAAGCCGTCGACTCCGATCACCCGCGGGATCCGCACCGTCGGCACGGGCACCCGCCGCGGCCGCCGCAGGGCGGAGACGTACGACACGGGTACGGCCGGCGATCGGGCGAGTCGGGCGGACGCCCGGCCGCACAACTCCTTGACCAGCTCGGAGAGCCGACCGGTCAGACGTGGGGTGCGGCGCTGATGGCGCTCCGGAAGCCCGGGAACCTGCTCTCGGAAGGTCTGCCGCCTGCAGCCCAGGACCGGACAGACCAGCCGCCGTATTCCGCACCCGGACCACGGCCTGCCGGCCGTCGACCGGTACATCCCGCACCATCCGGCCGTGATGCCCGTGGACCCTCCCCGTCACGACCCCGCACGCAGGACAGGGAACGGGAACATCCCGGGCCCGAGCCGTAACCCGGACTGTCTCGCCACCGTCCGCCACATCCTCGATGGCCAACGCCAACAACCCCGAAAACACCGTTCCTGCAAGCGCGTTCGCATCATGCACGCTCAATGACCACAGGCGGGCACTCACCGTCACCACCGACTACGGAACAGACCCGTTCGTTTGACAGACCGGGGTCGGCAGGCGGAGCCGGTACACGGGACTCGGACACGGCTGCGGCTTCCGGTACTCGTCCGCAAGCCCTGGCCGGAGTCGACGAGTGCCGGGCCGACGGGGACACGCCTGCTCCGGTCCAGGACCTTGATCGACCGGTCGCGTCGCTCCACTGGCTCGACGTGACCGAGAGGGCCGTGGGACGGCGGCCTCCCTCATCGGCGAGGTGACTCATGAGGCCGTTCCCTCCAGCACCGTGATGTCGGTGATCGGCGGCCGACCGCAGAGGGCGAGGATCTCGTTGGCGAGGGCGATGGTCTGCAACGGGTTGTCCCGCTGCCGGTGGGCCTCGATGCCCGCGGCGAGAAGCCCGGTGGGCACGGCCCCCGCATCGAGGAGGACGCGCCACTCCGCGGGCGGGAGTTCCAGATACTCGAGGTGGGTGAGCCGGGAGATCTCACAGGGATCGGCGAGAGAACCGGGATGGGCGGAGAGGGTCCGCAGGCGCGGCAGGCCGAAGGCGGGGGCGAGACTGAGGGGCTCCTTCTCCCACACCCCGATGCTGAGGACCTCCAGGCCGGGGTGGGCGGCGGCCTCGATGCCGGGGAGGGAGACGCGATTGACGTGGGCGACGAGTGGCAGCCGTTCGGCTCTTTGGACCGGCCGGCCGTCGAAGTGGCGGTGGACGACCATGTCGGTGAGGGAGTCGGCGACCAGCCCGGCGCCGATGTTCCCCTCGTGACCGATGACGATCACCTGTCCGACGTGCCCGTCCGGACCCGGTGTGAGGTCGACGGCGATACGGTCCCCGCCGCCGTTGTCACCGAAGACGATCCAGCCCGGCGAGCCGACAAGCCCCTGCACGGCGTCCTCCGGCCCCGTCTCGACCGCCGCCATGGCGCCGAACCGCCACAGCACACGCCGGGAAGCCGCGTCGGCGACGTACACCTCGCCGAGGGGAAGGAGTTCGCAGCCGATGGTGTCGTACGGCTCCCGGTAGTCGTCCCAGTCCTCGTACCGGCCCCGGACGACCTGGTACAGGGCCCTCAGCTCGGCGGGCAGAGGCATGCCCAGGCGCGCCTCGGCCGCTGCGATCTCCCCCTCGGAGGCGCCCACCGCGTCCGGGAGCCGTTCGCGAAGAGTGCGCTGCAGCAGTTCCACGTCCGCGGACGGAGCCGGTACCGCGTCCGGCACCGGATCGGGCAGGCGGCGCACCGGCTCGGGCAGTGCTCCGTCCGCGAGAAGGAGTGTGCCCGGGTGCGCGGTCGCGACACCCGGCTCCACGGAGGAGCCCGGGCCGATCAGATGCAGCCGGACATCACCGGGAGCGGAAGAGGCCTCCACGACGAAGGAGACACCGTCGCTCCCGTCCTCCTCGAGCGCTTCGACGATCCGGCCCACGGCGTCGAACTGCTCCTGGTTGTCGGAGATCTGTGAGGCGCGCCCCGGCTGCGGCGGCCGGAACGGCAGCGGAACACTCCATGCCCCGGGACTGATCTGCCCCGCCACGTGCCGGCCGGGCGTGGAGAGCGTCTCCGCGTGGGCGACGTGCAAGAGGCGCAGCAGGGGTTGCCAGGTGGCGAAGTCATGGAGCGAGGGCACGAGAAGACCTCCTGAAGGTGTGCTCGCTGATTTCGGATCATGGGCGGGGCGCCGACGGCACGAGGCGCTCCCGGGGGCGGAAACGGCCCGGGGGAAGGAGGCCTGCCTTCGGCCTGCGGTTCGGCGCCGTCACCGACGGGTCTTGACCTGGAATTCCATGCCCGGACCGCCCGTTCGTCGACGGGCGGGCGGCCCGGCGGCTTCATCGGCAGCGACAACGCACGGCGCACGACTGTGCGACGAGGACCCGTGCGGGACTGTTCCTCCCACGGAGCCGCCCGGCGTACGCGGCGGTTCGGGGCGTCGGCGCCGGCCGGAACGCCGGCTCGGCCGCCGGACCGGCGCTTCCGGCTACAGCAGGACGAGCAGCCTGGTCCCCGGGACCAGCTTCCTGTTGACCGAGGTCGACTGGACGAACACGGTGTAGGCCTCGTTGCTCCCCGGCGTCACCGTGACCTCCGTCGACGGCAGGCCCAGGAGCTGACGGGCGGCGGGACCGGTGAACACCTTCCCGGTCATCCGGCCGGTGGCCGGGTCCTTCTCCGCCACGGCGATCTGCTTGTTGGCCTGGATCTTCTCGCGCTTGGACAGCTCGTAGAAGGCGCAGCCGGTCTTGTACGGGTGCCCGGCGCTGGTGACGAAGTCGCGGATCGACGTCCGCTGGTCCACCGGGATCAGGACGTACTTGCCGGCGTCCAGGGCCCGGAGGTTGGACTTCACGTCCGCCGCGCTGAGGTCCTGCCCCATCGCGAAGAGGTTCCTGGTGCCGCGCACGCCCTGCTCGCGGTCCCGCAGGAACTTCGTCGCGGCCGTCTTGACGGTGCCGATCGCCTCCTCGACGCCCTGGTCCGAGTCCGCGTCCCAGATCGAGATGTTGCCCGTCGGGAAGCCGTACTGCTGGGCGGTGCGCTTGGCCAGGGAGTTCGGCACCATGATGGCCGAGGTCCAGTGGTCCGGCAGGCTGTTCATCTTGTCCGAGATCCGGCCCAGCCACTCGTCCAGGACGGCGCGGCCGTCGGGAAGAAGGTCGTGGCGCGCGCCCGTCCTGTCGGCACCGGAGGCGTTCTCCTCGCCGTCGGTGACGACGACCTGGAGGAAACTGTGCTCGCCGTACTCCTCCCATATGTGGCCGAGGTCGTCGAGCGCCTTCACCGACGCCTGGATCAGCGCCGTCGCGCCGTTCTCGACGGTGTACAGGCCCCGCATGGACGGCAGGTGCTTGACGTCCATGTCCCACACCAGGTTCTCAACCAGGTGGTCGAAGGCGTAGAGGCTGATCCGGGTCTCGTGGCCGAGCCTGTCGGACTCCTCCTTCAGCCCTTTCACGAACTCGTCCACCACTCGGATGAGCTGCTCCGAGTGGCCCTTCATCGAACCGGACTTGTCGATGACGAGAGCGACGTGGTTCACAAAGTGCTTCTTGAGCCGGTCCCTCACCGTAGCGCTCATCGTGTCCATCCCCTTCCGATCGTTCTCCCGGACCGCGGCAGCGTCCTGCGGAGACACGGCTTCCCGACGAGGACTCGCCAGCCGCCGTGCGGCCGCCCATGCCTTCGAGCGTCGTGAGCACCGGCGGTGAAAGGACGTCAGGGAACCCCCGGAACACCCTCCTCCGTCGGCAGACGTCTCCTTCCGGGCTGCACACCCCGGCATGGACTTCTGGTCCGTCCAGATGATGGCTCCACCTTATGGAGGGGCACTGACAATGGGTGTGAGCTGCGGTTTGGCGCGGGCACCCATCGGGGGCCGGTGATGGGGACATGCTCGCCGCCGGACAGGGCCGACGGGGAGGGCTCGCCCGTGTGCGGGCGAGAACACCGTGCTCCCCTGCGCCTGATACGGGGGGAGCACGGTGACGGTAGGTCAGGGGACCGCGATGGCGGCGGGGGTCTCGCCCCGGCCGGGTGCGGTCGGCACGTCACCCTCGTCGAGCACGGCGTCCTTCGTCTCCTTGCCGACCGTCAGCACGACGAGGACCGGGCTGACGGCGCAGGAGATCCTGGAACCCGTGCGGCGCACCTCGTCCGCTTGGTTCGCTTCTCCGTCACTCCGGCTCCTCTGCCCGCAGGGTGTCGCCGCGCAGGGCCTTGTCCGTGGCCCGTCCGATGACAGCGGTGGCTCCCGCGTCCACGGCGCCTCCGACGATGCCTCCCAGGATCGGGATCCCCTTGGCGAGCGTGATCGCGGCGCGCTTGGTTCCGTACTTCGCGACGAGATGGGTTCCGGCCTTCTTGTTGATCGCCCGGATCACCGTGATCGGGATCTTTTTGATCATCTGCTCGCCGAGCTTCTGACCCATCTTCACGCCGAAGGCGGCCAGGACGTTCTGCGCGCTCATCCCGATCGCGAGCATCATCGCGACGGTCCGCACGTGCGGATCACCGATGTCCCATCCCCGCAGGTGCGCGATGGAACCGGCCATCCGCATGTTGATGGCGAGGGAAGCGGCCACGTTCGCGGGGATCGTCACGCCTGCGGTGATCAGACCTCCGAGCCCGGTGACGAACCCCTGGGTCCCGGCCGCGGCCACGGACTCCTTGATGAGGCGGGCGACGACCGCGTCGATGACGTCCTTCATGTCCTCGGGAGAACGGCGCTCCTCGTCGCCGGGTGCCCGGTAAGCGTCACCCTGCCGGCGTGAAAGACGGTCCTCAGCCCAGGCCACCGATCCCGTGACCGGCCCCACGCCGTTCACCATGACCTTCTCCGCGAGATCGGCGACCCACCGCCCGGCCTTCTCGACCGCTCCCTCGTCAGGAGTCTTCTCGTCGGCCATTGCACACCCCTTCCGCGAGCGCCCCACCGAGGGACGTCCCGCACTGCTGCGGGCAGGAGGAGGATTCCGGTCCCGGGCACCCCCGGCAAGGCCGCGGGCGGCTGAAGCCGCACCCCCCTCGCCACCGCCCGTCCACCCCTCGCGCCACGACGTCCTTCGCCGTGCCGCCTCTACGAGCCGAAGCGGCCACATCCTTTCACGCGCTTGAAAGCGTCGTCAAACAACTCTGGTTTGCTTGTGTGCGCTTGGATCAGGGATGGCCGGCGGAGCGCGCGGGCTGTCCCTCTCCGCAACCGGCCTCCACCAGGAACGGGCTCGGCTGCCCGGTCCACGACACGTACAGGCCGTCCCGGGCCCGGCTGCAGGCGACGAACAGCAGGCAGCGCTCCGCGACGAGATCGGCCTCGTGCCGGAGCCGGTCGACCTCCTCCGGGGTGATGGCCGAAGGGTTCGGCAGGGCACGGTCGTCGACGCCGACGACGGCGGTGGAGCGGTACTCGAGCCCCTTGAGGTGTGCATCGTGCCCACGTTGACCGCGTCGTCGGCGCGGGCGGCCCCTGCGCGGACCCGGCTGGCGGGGACCCCGGCCCCGATCAGGCGGTCCTTGACCTTCTCGCAGGTCTTGTTGAACCGCGCGCAGCTCCCGGTCTCCCCGTACGCGGCGCCACCGTCCACCCACGCGCGCACCTGCTCGACCAGGGCGTCGGGTTCGGCCTCCTCCGTCTTCGCCGCGTGGACGCGCGGCCCGGAGCCGTGCAGGGCGGAGCTGTATCCGATCAGGGTGTCGTGCCGTCCGCTGTCGGCCAGTTCGGCGTAGGGGCGGCCGAGCAGGAGTGCCGTCGCCCAGCTGAGGATCTCGTGGGTGGAGCGGTAGTTCCTGCGCAGCTTGGTCGAACGGCCGGCGACGTTGATGCCGAGGGACTTCAGCGACCCCCGGTTGTCGTAGATCCGCTGGTGCGGGTCGCCCGCGATGAACAGGCCGTCGGGGCGGCGCGGAGCGGCCGCGCGGAGCATCCGCCACCGGGCCGGGGGGGGGTCCTGGGCCTCGTCGACGACGACGTGCCGGTAGCACGGCCCCTGCTCGGTCAGCAGGTCGGTGGCCGCCACGCAGGTGCCGAGGTAGGTGCGCAGCCCGTCCTCGGCCAGCCGCCGGGTGAACTCCTCCACGGTCCGCCACACCAGCGGCCGGGCGGAGGCGGGCAGCGCGCTGCCGCGGCCCCGGCGCTCGCAGCGCTCGTACTGCTCCCGGCTGCGGAGGTCCTGGGCGAGGACGGCGTGCTTGTACTCCTGGGCGAGGAACTGCGGGGTGCCGGTGAAGCCGGTGGCCTGCGCGGCCTGTTCCCACCGTGCGGTCTCCTCGTACCCGGTCGCGCAGGTCCGGGTCGTCGACGAGCAGGCAGAGCCCTTCGGTGAGGGAGTCCACGAGGGCGTTGGTGAAGGTGGTGAGGAGGATGCGGTCGCCGTCGCGCAGGTGCCGCAGCAGGTGCCGCACCCGGTGGAGGGCGACGACGGACTTTCCGGTGCCGGGCCCGCCGGACACCTGCGCGGGGCCGGAGTACGACGGACGGTAGGCGACCTTGTGCTGGGCGGGGTGCAGGAAGACCCGCCAGGCGGCGAACGGCTTGTCGAGGATGTCGCGCAGTTCCTCGGCGTCCGTGACGACGGCGATCCGGGAGCGGGTGTGCGCGATGGCGGTCGCGTAGTCGGTGGTGTCGACGGGCTCCCGGGAGGCCGCGTCGGCCAGCGCCGGCACGACGACCTCCTGCCACGTCTGCTCGACGCTCGCGCCGAGGGCCAGGTGCTCCAGCACTTTGTACTGGTCCGGCGGGAAGAACCGCCCGAAGACGTCGAGCTGTTCCAGGCTGGTCAGCACGCGTGCCTGCGCGAGGGTGGTGGCGTCGATGCCGAGCGCGGCCATCTCCCCGCCGGAGATCTTCGCGAAGAGCCGCTGCTCCTCTGCGGGCGCGATGCGCTCGTAGGCGGGGGTCAGCTCCTCCAGGGTGGCGATCTCGCGGAGCTCCACGGCGCCGGTGACGGCGTTGATGGTCGCCTTCTGCTTCACCGCCCACTCGGTGGCCTCGTCGTGCGGGCCGACTCGGAGCAGCACGAAAGTGTCGCCCGTCTCGGGCGCGAGGACCACGCCGCGGTATCCCTGGGTGATCCGTATGGTCCGGATCTGCCGGTTCTTGGCGCCCTTGAGGGATTCCAGCTTCAGGCCCGGGTCCTTGAAGAGCTGGTCGAGGGTAAGCCGCTCGAACTTCTCCCAGGCGTCGAACACGCCGTTCCTGACGTGCTTTTCGAGTTTCTTCAGCTGCTGACAGAAGGCCTTGTCGAGGGCGAGGTGCGATATGATGGGATTTTAGGCCGCCGCGGCGGGGCCGCAGGCCGTCCGGGCGTTCGCGCACCAGCTTTCCGGCTGGGCCGCGCTGGTCACGCGCCGCCGCCGAGTTCCCGGCGGAGCATGGCCAGGACCTCCGCGGCCTCGACGGCCACGTCGTGGCACGGGCCGTGGACGAGCACCACGTCCTCGTACAGGGCTTCCAGCCAAGCCAGGGCCTCCTCCGGGGCGCCCTGGCCGAGCAGCAGCATGCCGATGTCGCGGCGCAGTTCCACCGCCGCGTCGCTGACGTCGCTCTCGACGGCCCGCTCCACCTCGAGGACCGCCCGCAGCTCCGCCAGTGCCTCGGTCACCTGGCCGAGTTCGCCGCGGCAGCGGGCGGCCTGGGCGCGGCAGTCGCGGGCGGCTTCACTGGTCGACCCGTTGATGCGGGCGAACGCCTCGGCCAGCGCCTCGAACTCGGGCAGGGCTGCCCGGTGGTCGCCCGCCAGCTGCCGGCTGACCGCCCGGCGCTGCCGCAGCCTCAGGACGGCCTTGTTCTCGGCGCCCAGGGCCCGCGCCAGCGGCTCGATCATCTCGCCCGCGACCTCGGCGGCCTGCGTGTAGCGCTCCTCCTCCATGAGGGCGATGTAGTGCTCGTCGACCTCTCGCAGCCGGGCCCGCAGCAGCTCCCGTTCGGGCGGCGAGACCACGTACGCGGCGCCCGGGCCGGGCGCCGCCGTGTCCGGGGCGACGCGGGGGTGGCTCTCGGCCCGGGCGCGGGGCGCGTAGGGGCGGCGGTAGAGCCCGGTCGGGTCCGGCGCTCCGGGCGGCCCGGCCTCCCCGAGTGCGGAGGACTCCCCGGGCGCGGGCAGGAAGGGCATCAGCCGCTCGTACACCTCCTGCACGTCCGCCGGCCGGCTCTCCGGGGTCTTGCGGAGCAGGTGCAGGACCAGCGCCTCCAGCTCCTCCGGCACGTCCGCGCGCAGCCGCCGCAGCGGGGTGGGCGCGGCCCGGACGTGCCGGTCCATCAGCTCGAAGTCGCTGCGCGCGCTGAACAGCGGCTTGCCGCAGAGGAGTTCGTGGAGCACGCAGCCGAGGGCGTAGAGGTCGGTGCGCGGGGTGACCCGGGTGCCGCGCACCTGCTCGGGCGACATGTACTGGTGCGTGCCGATGGGCCGGCCGGAGGCCGTCAGCCTGGTGACGTCGGTCTGCAGGATCGCCGCGACGCCGAAGTCGAGAACCTTCACCGTGCCGTCCCGCGCGACCAGGATGTTGGACGGCTTGAGGTCGCGGTGCACCACGGGCACGTCGTGCGCGTACGACAGCACGGTGGCGACCTGCGCGGCGACCGCCACCGCCCAACTGACGGGGAGGGGCCGCTCCTCGTGCACGTACCGGGTGAGGGGGACGCCCTCCACCAGCTCCATGACGAGGAACAGGTGCTCGTGGGTGCTGTCGAGGACGGCGTCGTACACCTGCGGGACGCCCGGGTGCTGGATGCGGGCGGTGATCCGCGCCTCGCGGCGGAAGCGCCGCTCCAGCTCCTCGGCCAACTGCGGCGTGGCGGCGACGGCCTGCGGCCGGATCCGCTTCACGGCGACCGGCCGGTCCAGCACCGCGTCGTAACCCCGCCACACGTCGCCCATACCGCCGTTGCCGAGCCGCTCCAGCAGCTCGTAGCGGCCCGCGATCGGTTTGTCCGGCACCTGTCCCCGCCCCGCGTCCTCACTGGCGCTCGCCCGTTCCCCCCGAGCCCCGTCGATCGCGGCCAGTTTCCCCGGAAAGGGATCACTGCGTCCAGCCCGGCCCTACGAGGGCGCGGCGGACGGCCCGTATCGCGCCACCGCGGCCACCGTGTACTCGGCCCGGACCGTCTTGCCGGGGCCGTCCGGGCGCGGTGCGCAGCCCCAGCGATCGGCGAGGGCCTCGACCAGGAGCAGACCGCGTCCGCTGGTACGGACGGGGCCGGCGGCAGGGGCGGCGGCGGGCTCGGGAAGCGCGTCACCCCGTGTGTCGGTGACCTCCACGCGGACGGTGAGGGAGGGGGTGCCGGGCGCGGCGTGAGCAAGGAGGTGGACGCGGAAGTCGCGGCCGGTCACGTGGCCGTGGGTGACGGCGTTGGCGGTGAGCTCGGAGACGAGCAGGCTCAGCACGTCGTGGTCGTCGCTGCCGTACGGCACGCCCCAGGAGTCGAGCCGTTCCGCGCAGAGCCGACGGGCCAGGCGCGCGCCCCGGGGCGTGGAGCTGAAGCGGAGGGTGAAGCAGGTGTGGGCGGGGGTCGCCGGTGCGGGTTGTTCCGTTCGGTTCATGCACGCAGCGTCGCCGGGTGTGGCCTAGCGTGACCAGTGGTGACGCGCCGACGCGGTGGGGAGTACCCGGGGGCGCGCACCGTGTACGGGACGGTACGGCCGCGTGAGCGGGAAGTGGGGTGTGCGGTGGTGGACGACAGGGAGAACGGCGCCGGTGCCGAGGTGCCGGGGCAACGGCACACCGAGGAGGAGCCGGCCAGGGGCCTGATCGGCGCGTTCGGACGGCAGTTGAAGCTGCTGCGGACGCGGGCGGGGCTGGACCGGGCCGAGTTCGGCAAACGGGTCGGGTACTCGGCCGACACGATCGCCTCGTACGAGCAGGGACGGCGGGTTCCGCAGCCTCGGTTCATCGAGCGGGCGGACGACGTGCTGGACGCGGGTGGGGTGTTGGTGGCCATGAAGGAGGAGGTCGGCCGGGCACGTTATCCCGTCTTCTTCCAGAACGCCGCCCGGCTTGAGGCGAAGGCGTCAGCACTGAATGTGTACGCCGTCTACGCCGTACCAGGCTTGCTGCAGACCGAGGCTTACGCCCGGGCCGTCTTCCACATGGAACGCCCTCTGCTGAGCGACGAGGTGATCGAGGAAGGACTTGAGGCACGCCTGCAGCGACAAGAAATCTTCAACCGCCGACCGGCTCCCCTGATGAGCTTTGTCATCGAGGAGGCGGTCCTCAGGAGGCCGCTGGGCGGGACGCACGTTCTACGGGAGGTGCTGGAGCACATCCTGCTTCTCGGTCAGTCCCGGAACGTGGAGATCCAGGTCATGCCGACCGGGCGTGCCGACCACGGAGCACTCGGAGGCCCCTTCACCTTGATCGACACTGATGACGACCAGCGGATCGCGTACGCCGAAGTGCAGGACCACAGCCGTCTTCATACGGACACCAAGTATGTACGCACGCTTGAAGCGCGTTATGGCATCCTCCGGTCACAGGCGCTGACCCCGAGCGAGTCGGCAGCGTTCATCGTGCAACTGATGGGAGAGACATGAGCGCCCAGCGGACCGAGCCGTCTGTAGGCGATATCGCATGGTTCAAGAGCAGCTACAGCACGGGTAACGGCGGTGAGTGCATCGAGGTTGCTGCTGCTTCCAACGCCGTTCTGGTTCGGGACTCGAAACAGTCCGCGGGACCTGTCCTGACGCTCGGGCGACAGGCCTGGGCCGACTTCGTCGGGCTGGCCGCACACGAGTGAGGCGAGCACGCGACCTGGGGCCCGGCACCGAGCGGTGCCGGGCCCCAGGCGCTGCCAGAAGTCGTCCAGCCCTTACAACCCGTACTTACTCTTGTTCGGCCTGTTCATCGTGCAGTGCTCGTGCGAGATCGGAGAGAGTGGCGGTACCGTCCAACGTCCACCGCGCGGGCCCTTGCACTGCCACGGGTGCCTCCTGCCAGCCGGCGAGTTCGTAAAGGTTCAGGACCAGACGAGTCGGCGAGTAGGCCTTCCCGTCGACCGCCCATACAAGGCACCGCGTCCGGTCGTTCACCCAGGTGGCTTCACCGCGCCGGGGATCCTCCGCGAGCCAAGGGGTGAGCGCTTCGATCTCGGGTTTGTTCCACAAACGTAGCCGGACTGGTGTGCCGTTCTTGATCCTTCCGCTGTCTACAAGAGTGGGCACAGCGTTGGGGCGACGTGGCTTGCGCTTACTCCCCTTGGTGGCCTTGTAGATCGCTGGCAGGGTGGGGATGACTCCTTCGCGTTGAGCGTCACGCAATACCAGCTCAGCAAGCCGCTTGCAGCGCCCGGCGTCAGTGAGTGTTCCGCTGAGGAAGGAGGTAGGTCCGTACTCCGTGTCGATGTGGTGGATCAACCAGGACAGAACCCGATTGGTGAGTGCAGGCACCTCTTGCAGTGTCGCGTCCCAGTCGTACTCCGGATCATCGATGCGATCCTGGTCGAGAAGCTGAAAGACCAGATGGGTGATGAGCAGGTCACCCCGCTGGCTCACGTCGGCGGCGCGCTTCTGGAACCGCTTGCGTTCTTCGTTGAGAGCGGTGCCCACAGCACGGTGCACAAGCACCGAACGCCAGATTTGGAAAGCACTGGGACGCTCTCCGAAGAGGCGAGGGTAGGCGCCTCTGTTGCCACGCTCCCAGAGGAGGTCTGTGTCCCGTTTTGCCCGTACCGCGAATTCGGTGTTGCGGTGCGCACAAGCCAGGGCAATGGCGGCGTGCACAACGGAGCAACCTTCGTCCGGCGCCGGGTCGGGCTCCCCACGCTTGAACACGTAGGACTTTTGAAGAGACAGCATGAAGTCTTCGCGGATCATCGCCTGCACCTCGTCCAAGGCAATGAAGTCGCGCTGCTCTACGTGGTTTTGTGTATTGGTTGTCTCGGTGATGCGCTGCGCGAGATCCGGCATGCCCTTGTCGACAACGATCACCTTGACCGTGACCTCGGCGTCCTCCACCGCTTCGGGTGACGCCTCCATAGCGCGATATGCCGCCGCGACGGTTTGTGCGCCGTTTACGACGCTGACTCCTGAGACATGCAAGTGCACGGGCTCGTCTGGACGGCGGCGTCCTGGCCATTCCTCCTCGAGTTGATCGCACAGCATCGTCACCCCGTTGTTGAAAAGCCAGAAGTTCTCAGGCTCATTCACCAGAGTGCTCAGCATGCCCGAATTAACTGGGGTGGTGCCGAGGGACTGGCGCAAGTTCTGCTCGTACAACCGGCTTTCATGTGTCTGATACCACTCGGCGACATTGCTGGCCGGAACCGTGCCCTGGTAAGCGGTGAGTGGAGTGTTCCGCCGGAGCCAGTTCGTCATCCGCACGGTCACCCGTACGGGCTCCGGCGCGAGATCCCCACGGATCTGCCGGAGGATGTCCGCAGCGTGGACTACGCGGTACTCAAGGACCGGCCCGAGGCCGTTGAACTCGTTTCGGGCGTCTTCCAGAACGTTGGTGGCTTCCTTGCTGAGGGTTCCCACTCCCATGACAGCGATCACCAGAGTCACCTTCAGCCGGGCGTCGTGCATCGCTGCGTTGACACGAGCGGCGATTGGCTCCAGGCGGTCGTTGAAACGGTCGAAACTTCGCTGTTCGATGAGGCGGAGACCAGCGATGAGCTTGTGGGCCGCGTTGGTGTCGAGCTTGCCCTTGCCTTCGTCGCTCCACTTGGCTTGAACGAGCCAGACTTCTTGCGTGCCCTCGGTGACTGCTACGCCGTCGATGCCTTGATCATCTTCACCGTCAATGACGGAGGCGCCGGCGGTCTTGTGATCGCAGCCGGTCACTTCGCGGATAGCGGCCGCCGTTAACGCGCGGGAGAGGAACCGCTGTTCGTAGCCCTGCTGGTCGTACCCCTTGAGGTCCTCGTCGTAGATGAGGCCCTGGTACTGCTGCAAAAGCGCAGTGCGGATCTGGTGGATATGGATGGGGGCTGTTGCAGCCCTGCGTTCTGTCTCTTCCAACTCTGTCCCCGGTACCATGTGCTGCGTCGCCCTGACGCAGTCTAGCCCTGATCTTTCATGACGGTCTGCCGACGGAGTCGGCGGATGCTTCTCGCGCTGTCGGTTGGGGCGTGGACAGCTCCATGGCTCGAGTGTCGCCTCGGGGGTAACGCCGGGTCTCACTGCTTCGGGCCTTGAGATGCTGTCGAAGGGGTGGTGAATCCGTCGATCATAAAACGCGGTATAGCTTGCAAGCCCGTCCATGTCCATCAGGCCGGGGCAGCTCCAGACAGGTGCGGCTGCGGTCCGGAACCGACTGGGTGCCGGACCACAGCCACTGTCAGAAGTCGTCCAGCCCTTCCTCCCGGCGGATCATCCGCCAGGCCGCGCGGCGGGCGCTGCGGTCGAGGTTGGACTTGAAGTCGCGGTCCGTTCCGAAGTACCGCTTGCCGAGGGTGTCGATCGTGGAGACATGGTCCATCATGTTCTCCTCGAACTTCTTGTCGAAGACGACGCCGAAGTTCTCCTCGTCGTTGACGAGGGCGGCTGCCCGGACCTTCGGGTCCTTCTTCGTCGCGTTGAAGGCCGGGAGGACGTCCTCCTCGGTGAACTCCGTGCCGAACTTGGCGTTGAACTTCTCGATCAGCTCGGACAGCAGCGACTTCTCGGCGTCCTTCCCGCCGCCGACCCCGTCGCCGAACCCCTTGAGTTCGGCCGGGCCCTCGGACGTGAGGGACTTGTCGTGCTCGCCGGTCTTCTCGACGCGCAGGTGGCTGAGGTCGACTTCCCCTATGTCGACGCCGCCGTCCGCGAGGCGGGGCAGCCGGTTGAGCAGGTAGCGCCCGTACAGGTACAGCCGCTCCAGGTCGGCGTCCTGGTAGGGGACGATCTGCGCGAGGAAGCCGTACTTGCGGACGTAGTCGTTGAGGTGGGCCCGGAACTCCTCGGCGGCCCCGACGTCGTCCTCCTCCTCGCTCTCCAGGAGGGCGCTGAAGCGGGTGACGGCGGGGGAGAGGATCCGGTACAGCTCGGCATGCAGCTTCTCCCACTTGGCCTGGGAGCCGCCGGCCTTCTCCTGGGCCTCGAAGTACGCGGCGACGAACTCGCCCATGTCCTGCTCCGAGATGATCGGCGCGGACATGACGCGGCTCTGGGCCGTGTAGAGGAGGTTCGGGTCGGAGGGCAGGGTGTGCGCCTCCTCGAAGTACGGGCGGAACGCGTCCTGGATGTCCTCGGCCTCGTTGACGAAGTCCAGGACGGCCAGGTCGGCCTGCGACTTGCGGTCGGCGGTGCGGTTGAGGCGCGAAAGCGTCTGCACCGCGGCGATGCCGGTCAGCGTCTTGTTGACGTACATCGTCGTCAGGAGCGGCTGGTCGAAGCCGGTCTGGTACTTCTCGGCGACGACGAGGATCCGGTACTCCTGCCGGCCCCTGCCGCCGGCCTTCGCGGCCTTGTCGTCGGCGCGGGTGTAGGCGAACGCCTTGGGCAGAGCGCTCTCCGGCAGACCGCCGTTCTCCTTGCTCTCGGTGGTCTCCTCGCCGTCGATGGTGAGGGAACCGGAGAAGGCGACCAGGACGCCGAGGTCCGGGTACTTCGTGTCGTACTCGCGGTCGGCGATGTAGCTCTTGATGGCGCGGGCCATCTGCACGGCGGACTGGCGGGACGCCGTGACCACCATGGCCTTGGCCCGTCCGCCGAGCCGGCCGCGGGTGTGGGCGACGAAGTGCTCCACGATCACCTGGGCGTGCTGGGACACGGTGTGCTCGTGCAGGAGTGCGAACCGGGCGAGGAGGCTGTTCGCCTTGGAGGGATCGACCTCCTTCTCGTCGTGGTTGAGGTTCGCGAGCTTCCAGTACGTCTTGTAGGTGACGTAGTTGCGCAGGGGGTCGAGGATGAAGCCCTCCTCGATGGCCTGGCGCATGGAGTAGGTGTGGAAGGGGCGGTAGACGGTCTTGCCGTTCTCCACCGCTTCCGTGCCGAAGAGTTCGAGCGTCTTGGCCTTGGGGGTGGCCGTGAAGGCGAAGTAGGAGAGGTTGGCGGCCCGGGAGCGCTCGACCGCCTTCGCCTTCAGCTTGTCCTCGACGGTGACCTTGGTCGCGCCCTCGTCGTCCGAGTCGGCGTCCAAGCCGAGGTCGCGCAGGGCGGACTTCACGGCGGTGGCCGCGTCGCCGGACTGGGAGGAGTGCGCCTCGTCCACGATGATCGCGAAGCGGGTGCCCTTGATCTCGGTCGGGTTGTCCTTGATGTAGTTCAGCAGCGCCGGGAACGAGTGCAGGGTGACCGTGACGATCTTTCCGGTGTCCCGGGAGAGGGCACGGGCGAGCTGCTCGCTCTTCGCCCCGTGCTTCTCGTCGATCTTCACGACCAGGCCGTCGGTCTGCGAGAAGCCGCCGACCGTCTCCCGGAGCTGGGCGTCCAGGTTGCGGCGGTCGGTGATGACGATGACCTTGTCGAAGAGGGGCTCGCCGGGCTTGATGCGGTCGGCGGCGACGGCCTCGGGGTCGAGGGCGGCCGGGTCGGCGTCGGCGTGCAGGTCGCTGAGACGGTGGGCCAGCCAGCCGATGGTGTTCGACTTGCCGGAGCCGGCGGAGGCCATGACCAGGTAGTTCTGACCCGCGCCGTGCACGGAGGCGTGCGCGGTGAGCTTGCGGACCACGTCCCACTGGTGGAAGCGGGGGAAGATCGTCGACTTGGTGGTGCCGCCGCCGGGCGTCCTGTGCTTCTGCTGGTGCACGAAACGCTGGAGGAGGTCGAGCCAGTTGTCCCGCTGCCAGACCTCTTCCCAGAGGTAGGAGGTGGCGTACTTGCCGTGGACGGTGGGCGCCGGGTTGCCGGCGCCGCCGGGCTGGCCGGGGCCGTTCGAGCCGGTGTTGAACGGCAGGAACCGGGTGCTCTTGCCGCGGAGCTGGGTGGTGACGAAGACCAGGTCCGGGTCGACCGCGAAGTTGGCGATCACGCGGCGCGTGAAGATCAGCTCGGTCGGGTCGCGGTCCGTGCGGTACTGCCCCTTGGCTTGCTCGACACCCTGACCGGTGAGCGGGTTCTTCAGCTCGGCGGTGGCGACGGGAATGCCGTTGAGGAACAGGGTCAGGTCCAGGCGGTGGCCCCAGTCGGCCTGCTTGGTGGCGTAGGACAACTCGCGGACGACGGTGAGGCGGTTGGCCCGGTAGCCATCGAGGACGGAGTCGTCGGAGATGAGGTTGGGCTTGAAGTAGGCGACGCGGAGCCGGACTCCGCGGTCCTTCACGCCGTTGCGGAGGACGTGGAGCAGTCCGTCGTCGGCGATGGCCCGGTCGAGCCGCTGCGCGAAGCCGCGCTGGGCTTCGTTGGGGTTGCCGCCGTAGACGGTGAGGAGTTCGTCCCACTCGTCGGGCTGGGTCGCGCCGATGAAGGTGAACAGCTCGTTGGTGTCCAGACCGAGGTCGGGCTGGTAGTCCTCCGGGTTTGCTTCCCGCCAGCCGCGCTCGCAGAGGGCGGCGACGATGGCGGAACCGAAGGAGGTCTCGTCGTGCGCGGGGCTCATGCGGTGACTCCTTCGGTTACGTTGCGGCCGCTGGCGGTGGATGCGTCGAACTGGCCGGTTACGGCGGCGGTGATGAGGGCTTGGCGGCGTTCCGCTAGCAGCGCGGACTGGCGGTGGAGTGAGCCTTCCAGGCGGTCCATCACCTCCATGTCCGCGTTAAGCTCCCTGACGAGCGCGGCCTGTTCAGCCTGTGGAGGGATGGGAATCTTGATGGAACCGACCGTCTCGGAGTTGAGGTTCAGCTGGGTTCCGAGTTTACCCAGTCCCTTGAAGGCGTCACCCAAGAGGAAGACGTAGTACAGCAACTCCGGATCTATGGAGGGATTCCGAACGGCCACGAATCCGTCATGGATGCAACAGGGAATGCGCGTGATGATGGGTTTTCCGACGGTTGCCGCGATACTGACGAACAGTTCACCCGGCCGTAGCGGGACGGAGAACGAGACGCCGAGCCGGGAAAGCCGCTGAGTGGTACGGGTCAGATACTTTTTGCTGGCCGTGACATCGGCGATGCGCACCCACGCATGCGTTCCCTCGTCGTCGAAGTAAACGGGGTCGTCGATGGGACGAGGCGAAGCCCCGCGCTGAATGTGCGCGATGTACCGGAGCGGGGCCGTGTCCCAGCTGTCGGGAACACCCGGCAGCCATGGAACCCTCGCCTGACCAATGGAACCCTGGCGTCCACGGCTCAGACGCTCGCGGATGACGGCCCGGCGCCGCTCGCCGACGAGGTTCGCCATGGCGGTACGCTTTTCCAAGACCCGGTCGATCAGCGCGGTTTCGGCGTCGAGGAAGTCGGCGATGCAACGCTGCTCGTTCACCGATGGCAACCGTATCGGAAGGTGCGTAACGTCCTCCGGCGCCACTCGCTGGTGGCTGCGGGTTACAGATTGAACTTGAGAGTCCAAGGCCTGGCGCGTTGTCTCGGACTGAAGGAAATAAGCGAGGAACCGAGGTTCGATCCTGGTCCCGGGGAGGAGGCCAACGAATTCGGTCGAGGAGACGATTGGCAGCGGCGATTCAGTGACGATCAGGGCCCGGCTCTTTCGCGGGTTCAACTTGCTGACCAACACCTCCCCACCTTGCAGTCGGAGCTTCGCGGACTTGATGGAGCTAGTTGCCTCGACCCGACCTGTTCCTGTCGCGTCAACAGCTGGGATGCTGTAATGCACCACCTGGCCGCCGAGGTTGGAGGGATCAACCGTTACACGAGTTTCGGTAACGACGGACCAGAGCGGCACGGTTTGCCAGTTGGTGGTCTTCATTCCGTTACCTCCCCCAGCAGCTCCTGAATCTCCGCCTCCAGCGCCTTCAACTCGGCGTCGATCTCCGCCAACGGCCGCGGCGGCTCGTACACGTAGAAGTTCCGCGTGAACGGAATCTCGTAGCCGATCTTCGTCTTGCTGTAGTCGATCCACGCATCCGGCACGTGCGGGTGGACCTCCCGCGCCAGGTACTCCTCGACGTCCTCGCCCAGCGGAACGTTCTCGTAGTCCCGCAGCTCCGCATCCGGCTCGGGCTGCCCCTTGACGCGCTGTACCTCGCCCTCCGGGTCCCGCACCCCGACGACCTCGCGCAGCGCCTTGTTGAACGGCGCACCCGTCGGCCACGTCCCGCCGGCCTGGACCACCGCATCCTTCAACGCGAGCCACGCCTCCTGCTTGGTGCCCCAGCTCGACCCCATCAGGGACTTGAAGGCGTCCGCCAGGGCCGGAGCCTGCGGCAGCTTCTGGATTGGCTTGGACGCCTCCAGGGCCGCCAGCGTCTCCTCCGTGATCTCGAACCGCAGCTTCAGCGGGCGCTCGACCGTGATCCGCTGGTAGCCGAAGTCCTCGTTGCGGAAGACCTTCACCTTGCCGTGCAGCGGGTGCTCCGCGTCGTCCGCGACGGCCAGCGCCTCGCCGTACAGCTTGACGATCGTGGCGATGTGCTCCTTGCCCAGTTCCTTGCGCTTGTCGCCCAGCGACTTGCGCATCTTCTGCCACTGGTCGCGGGCGTCCAGCAGGACGACCTTGCCCTTGTGGTCCGGGCTCTTGCGGTTGGTCAGGATCCAGAAGTACGTCGAGATGCCGGTGTTGTAGAAGAGCTGGTCCGGCAGGGCGACGATGCCCTCCAGCCAGTCGTTCTCCAGGATCCAGCGGCGGATCTCCGACTCGCCCGAGCCGGCCGCGCCGGTGAAGAGGGGCGAGCCGTTGAAGACGATCGCGATGCGCGAGCCGCCCCCGCCGTCCACGTCGACCGGCTTCATCTTGTCGATCATGTGCTGGAGGAACAGCAGCGAGCCGTCGTTGATGCGCGGCAGGCCCGCGCCGAAGCGGCCGGCGTCGCCGAGCTGCCTGTGCTCGGCCTCGACCTCGTCCTTGACCTTCTTCCACTCCACGCCGAACGGCGGGTTGGCCAGCATGTAGTCGAAGGTCTTGCGTTTGTGGCCGTCGTCGGAGAAGGAGTTGCCGAAGGCGATGTTCTCCGGGTCCTGGCCCTTGATCATGAGGTCGGACCGGCAGATCGCCCAGGACTCGGGGTTGAGCTCCTGCCCGTACACCTCCACCGTGGCGTCCGGGTTCAGCTCCGTGATCAGGTCGTCCATCGCGGAGAGCATGCCGCCCGTGCCGCAGGCGGGGTCGAGGACCGTGCGCACCGCGCCCGGGAGCTGGAGCGCGTCGCCGTCCGGGGCGACCAGCAGCCGCACCATGAGCTGGATGACCTCACGCGGGGTGAAGTGCTCACCGGCCGTCTCGTTGGACTGCTCGGAGAAGCGGCGAATCAGCTCCTCGAAGATGTAACCCATGTTGTGGTTGGGTACGACCTCGGGACGCAGATCCAGGTCGGTGAACTTGCCGATGACCTGGTAGAGCAGCCCCGCGCCGTCCAGCCGCTTGATCTGCTGGGCGAACTCGAAGCGGTCCAGGACGCCGCGGGCGTTGTCGGAGAACGCCCCGATGTACACGGTGAGGTTCTTCGCCGCGTTCTGCGGGTCCGCCGCGATCTTCCTCAGGGTCAGCGTGGACCGGTTGTAGAAGGCGTGGCCCGCGGCCCGGCGCAGGAAGCGGTCCGGGTCGATGTCGCCGTCCTTGTACTGCTCCGCGATCTCGGCGACCTTCTCGCGGGTCGGCTCCAGCACGCACTCCAGCCGCCGCAGCACCGTGAACGGCAGGATGACCTTGCCGTAGTCGGACTGCCTGTAGTCCCCCCGCAGGAGGTCGGCGACGGACCACGCGTGGTTCGCCAACTCCGTGTGCTTGCTGCTGTTCAAGACTTCTTCCGCTTCCCTTCCGGGGCCGGTACGGATGACTGTGGGCGCGGCGGGAGGGAACGTTCCTCGTCCGTCCGCGTCAAGAGTGTGGAGGGCTCCAAAGCCTAGGTGGGCTCCGGCACCAGCTGTCCGCCCGTGAGCCCCCCGCTCACGAGCCGTGCCGTCTCCTCGGCCAAGTCCTGTGTGCGCCGCGCCTGTTCGCGCAGCGCCTCGACGTGGCGGAAGGCCTCGCCGTACCGTCGCTGCTCCGCCAGCGGCAGCAGCGGTACGCGCAGTCGTCCCGGGCTGAGGTGGAGCGTGGAGCTGCCGGTGGAGGCGCCGGCCAGGTTGGCCTCGGAGCTGAGGAAACCGAGGAGGAACCAGGGGTCCAGCCGCGCCGGGTCCGGCCGGAACAGGTGGACGCCGACCCCCAGCAGGGTGCCGGCCTCCGCCTCGCCCGCGATCCGGGCCACGGGGCCGGTGCCGCCGACCAGGTTGCGGACCAGGACGTCGCCCACGGCGATCTCCGGCATCTGCCCGGCCTGCACGTCCAGGGCCCGCCCCGTCGGCCCGGTCCCGCGGGCGATGTCGCCGCCCGTCAGGACGGGGCGGCGTTCCCCGCCGTCGGCGCCCGCCTCCGCGTCCTCCGCCTCGGCGGCCACCGCCCGCGGCGAGACCGGAACCGCGCGCAGTACCTTCAGCGCCCCGCCCCGGGCCAGGTCCGACACCGTGGCCGTGCGCCACGCGCGGGCCGAAGCGCCCGCGGTGCCCCACGGCGCCGCGCCGGCCAGCTCGGCCACCGTCCGCACCGCCGCCGCCAGTTCCTCGCGGGCCGCCGCGGCCTTGCGGGCCAGTTCCTGCGGGTCGACGTCCGCCTGGGAGGCCCGGACCTGCCGGGCCGGGGTCACGTCGACGACCTCGTCGAGCAGGTCGACCACGCTCACCGCCCGCGCCACCCCGGCCTGCACCTCGAAGCCGTCCGGCTCCTCGGCGTACGCCGTCCATGCGGAGACGATCTGCTCCGTCACCCGCGCCCAGTCCACCGAACCCGAACGGGTTCCGCCGCGTTCCGGCGCCGACGGCTCGCCCGCGGTGTCGACGAAGAGCACCGTCTGGTACGCGGGCCGGGTCGGCTCCGGCCGTTGCAGTACCCACACCTGCAAGCCGATGTGGAGCGGGATCGCCGCCCCCGGCGGCAGGGCCGCCACCGCGCGCAGCGCGCCGCTGCGGATCAGCTCGGCGCGGATGCGGCGGCCGGACGAGCGGGACGCCGTGGCCGGCGGGAGGAGCAGCACGGCGTGGCCGCCCGGTTCGAGGTGGGCCAGCGCGTGCTGGACCCAGGCCAGTTCGGACTCGGCGCGGGGCGGGAAACCGTACGCCCAGCGCGAGTCGTAGGCCAGTTCGTCGTGGCCCCAGTCCCGGTCGCCGTAGGGCGGGTTGCACAGTACGGCGTCGACGGTGAGGTCCGGGAAGGCGTCGGCGCGCAGGCTGTCGCCCGTGCGCACGGTGACGTCCGTGCCCTCCTTCGCCGTCAGGGTCAGGCCGACCGCGGTGCGCCGGGCCTGGACGGGGAGGCTGTCCTGCCCGTACAGCTCGCGCGCGCCGCGCGCCGCGGCGGCCGCCAGCAGGGTGCCGCTGCCGCAGGCGGGGTCGAGGACGCGGGCGGGGGAGCCCGGGACGAGGCGGGCCAGCAGGCCGGCGAGCGGGGCCGGGGTGCGGTAGGCGCCGCTGGCGGCGCTGTCCTCCAGCTCCCGCTCCGCCAGGACGCCCAGCGCCGTCTGCGCGCCCTCGTCGCGGACGCAGAGCAGCAGGGCGCGCAGGACCGCGGTGTCG
This sequence comes from Streptomyces sp. NPDC006134, assembly GCF_040628835.1. Taxonomy (NCBI): domain Bacteria; kingdom Bacillati; phylum Actinomycetota; class Actinomycetes; order Kitasatosporales; family Streptomycetaceae; genus Streptomyces; species Streptomyces sp. NPDC006134. Next base: position 101,749 of record NZ_JBEXTV010000025.1, read on the forward strand.
GTGGCGGTGAACCGGACGGGTGCCGTGTCCGGTACCACGTCCGCGACCTCGGCCGCCGCGTCGCTCGCCCGCTTCAGCAGATCGTCGTCGGACAGTGCGAGCAGGTCGGTGAGGCCGTCGGCGGGGCGGCGGGCGGCTGCCAGGACCAGCAGGAGCAGGTCGGACGTGCCGACGCCGGCCGGCTCGCGCAGACGCAGGGTGGTGCGGAGTTCGCCACTGGGCGTGGCCGCCGTGCGCTGTCCGCGTGAGGCGAGCCAGGCGCGGACCTCCTCCAGGTCGTACAGCGGGCTGCTGTCCGTGCCGCCCGAGGGGGCGGGGAAGTCGTCGTGCCGGCGGCGCCAGTTGCTGACGGTGGCGCGCGTGACCCCCGCGATGCGGGAGATCTCGGCGGCTGTCACCTGGGCGGATGGTGCGGGTGGCTGCGGCATGGGTGTGGTCCTGGCTCCGATGGTCGGCGTGGTCACACCCTACAGCGCGAGTCAACTCATGGAAACTGTTGGACAGTGCTTTCAAGCGCGTGCTTTCATGTAGTTGCTTCCGACGGTGGGCGGTGCTCCCGGCGTGAAGCGTCGCTTCCCTTACCGCAGTCATGTCCTTGAGCACCCAGCCCCGTGCTGCTCCGTTCCCTTCCGACGGGACGCCGGGGGACGTGCGACACCTCGGGGCCGACGACGGCCGATCGACCACCACCCAGGGGGAACCCATGCGCCTGACCCTGCCGAGCGGCACCCCGGAAGGAATCCCGCTCACCGTCATGCCGGTCCGCGAGGACGCGGTCATCGGCACCATGTCGCTCGCGACGCTGGTACGCCTCGTGCCGTCGCCGCGCCAGGAGGAGGACCCGCGCGCCCTCAAGACCGCGTCCGGGCACGACCGTCGCCGCGCCGAGCTGCGCGCGACCGTGCAGCGGACGCTGAAGTCCCAGAAGGGCAGGAACATCCCGGACTACGCCGAGTACATCGCCGCCGGCATCCTCGGCAAGCACGGCTCCGCCTGGTCCACGCCCCCGATCACGCTCTGGCACGCGGGCGAGATCGCCGCGATGAGCGACGAGCTGCTCCCCGGCCCGGGCCTGCGGACGCTGACCGTCGCCCCGGACGCCATGGTGATCGCCATCGACGGCGAGACCCAGACCACCGCCTGGCACGACATCTACCAGGACCCGGAATCCTTCGGCCTCACCTACGCCGAACTCGGCCGGCGGGTCCGCATCCCCTTCGAGCTCTACCTGGGGATCTCCCCGGCGGACGCGCGGCAGATCTTCTACGACCGCAACGTCAAGGGCGTCGACGTCGCCAAGAACCTGGCCATGTCCATGGACCAGCGCGACCTCGCCGCCGCCCTCGCCAACGTCCGCTCCGCCGAGACGGGCGAGGGCGGGGACGGTGAACAGCCGACGGCAGCGGTCCCGGCCGACGGGGACCGCTACGCCGTGCTCGCCGACCTCCCCGACACCGCCGTCGTGGCCGTCGCCGACGCCGCCGTCGGTGACGAGTCCGCACTGTGCGGCTACGGCTGGGCCGCCGAGGACGGGACGACCGGATACGGCGACTCCCTCGCCTCGAGCAGCGGCGAAGCCGAAGTCATCGGTGTCTGCGTGGCCGCCCTCAGCCTCCTCGAGCAGTACGAGGACGCACCCGTGGTCCTGCTGTGCGACAGCATCGAGGCGGTCGACGCGGTCAACACGGCCCTGCGCTCCGCCGATCCGGCAACCGTCCACCGCACCCTCCTCTTCCCGGAGAGCCGGCAGCTGATGGACCGCCTGCTGCGCCACCGCCACCGCGTCCAGGTCCGCTGGCTCAAGGGGCACATCGGCCACGACCTCAACGAGACCGCCGACGCCTTCGCCCGCCTCGCCCTCCGCCGCGCCACCGGCCGCATCCCCGCCTCCGCGGCGCGCAAGGAGGAGGCGCGGATCCTGCGCTCGCTCGGCGCCGGGGGCAGCCCTCTTGCGGCCGCTGCGTGAGGTCGTGGCCCGAGGGGACGGCCGGCATGGCGGGCGCCGTCTCCCGAGGGCATCCGGGCCTGTTCCGATCCGGAACACCCCGATCATCCCCGTGGAGTGCGGCCCCGAACGGGCGGAGGCACCGTGCCGGCCGGGAAGGTCCGGAAGACGGCCGGCGTCCGTCGTGAGGGTCTTTGTGAGGGTCTTTCCCGGTCGCCGTGTCCTCCTCGGACACCCACGGAACGACACGCGCGAGGGCCCGGCCACCTGACCGGAACCCTCGCGTGATGGGGACGGGCCCCACGCCGCCTCAGGACGGTGTGACGGCCAGTACCCGGCCGAGCGCGCCGTCGGGACGGGAGGTCAGTTCCTGCCAGGTGCCCTCCTCCACGACCCGGCCCCCTGCGAGGACCGCTATGCGGTCGGCGCGGCGGATGGTCGCCGGGCGGTGGGCGATGACGATCGTGGTGCGGTCGCCGTGGGCCAGCGCGGCGGCGAGCTGGGCGTCGCCGGCGTTGTCCAGATGGGCGGTGGTCTCGTCCAGGACGAGCACCCGCGGCTCGGCCAGCAGGGCGCGGGCCAGGGCGATCCGGGCGCGCTGGCCCCCGGAGAGGGTCGCGCCGCGCTCGCCGACGACGGTGTCCGGGGCGGCGAACCGGTCGATACCGCACAGCCGGGCCGTCGCGGCGAGGGCCTCCTCGTCCGCGTCCGGCGCCGCCAGCCGCAGGTTCTCGGCGAGGGTGCCGTGGAACAGGGGGGTGTCCTGGCCCACCACGGCCACGGCGGCGCGCAGGTCCGCGTCGTCGAGGTCGCGGACGTCGACGGGTCCGCCGCCGGCCGGCAGCAGCTGAACGGAGCCCGCGGACGGGTCCCAGAAACGCGCCAGCAGATGGGCACAGGTCGACTTGCCGGCTCCCGAGACGCCGACCAGGGCGAGGGTCTGCCCCGCCGGGACCGTCAGGTCGACCCCGTCCAGCACCGGGCGGCCCCCGTAGCCGAAGCCCACCCGGTGCAGCCGTACGCCCAGCGGGCCCGCGGGGAGCGGGCGGGGCGCGGCGGGCGGCGGGGCGAGAGCGGGGGCCTTCAGGGCCGCGTCGACCCGGGCGGCCGCCGCGCGCAGGCCCACCGCCTGGCTCAGCGACCGGGCCGACTCGGCGACCGGGCCCAGCACCGACAGGGCCAGCGTCATCGCCGCCGGCGCCCACGCACCGTGCAGCCGCCCGGAGGTCACGGACTGCGCCGCGGCGGCCACCACGCCGAGGACCGCGGCCACGATGAGCAGGTCGCGGACGGCGGCGGCCAGGGCCTCCCCGCCCGCCTCGGCCCGCTGCGCCTCGCCCACCGCCCGGCCCCGCCCGGCGAGCCGGTCCCGCCGCGCGGGCAGCGCGCCGAAGGCCAGCAGGTCGCGCAGCCCGTCGACCGTCTCCACGGTGTCGGCCGACAGCCTCGCCGCGGCCGCCCTGGTCCGGGCCCCGCGCTCCGCCCGCCCCCGCGCGTCGGCGAAGGGCGCCACGGCCAGCAGCGCGGCCACCGGGAGCACCGCCGCCGCCAGCCACGGCTCCACCCCCGCCAGGACCGCGGTCCCGCCGGCGAACACCGCACCGGACGCCAGGAGCTGGGCCGTGGTGTGGGCGTAGAAGAACTCCAGCGCCTCCACGTCGGCCATCGCGGTGGCGGCCAGGTCCCCGCTGCGCCGGCCGGCCACGCGGGCGGGCGCGCTGCGGGCCAGCCCGTCGAAGATCCGCACGCGCAGCTCCGCCAGCACCCGGTAGGCCAGGTCGTGCGAGAGGTCCATCTCCCGCCACGTCATGACGGCGCGTACGACGACCAGGGCGACCAGGGCGGCGACCGTGCCGGGTGCGGGGACGCGGCCCTCGGTGACGGCGGCGCCGACGGTGTGCGCGGCCAGCGTCAGCAAGGTGACCAGCGAGCCCTGTTCGAGCAGCGCGGCGGCGCACGTACGGGCCACCATGCCCCGGTGCCCGGCGAGGGCGGGCAGCAGGGCGCGCAGCGAGCCGCGCGCGGGAACGGCGGGGGCCGCCGGGCCGGTGGTCGTGGTGCTGCTCATGCGGCGAGTTCTCCTTCGTATGCCTGTCCCGCCCTGACGAGCCGGGCGTAGAGGCCGCCCGCCGCGACGAGGGCGGCGTGGTCCCCGACGGCGTCCACGCGCCCCCCGTCGAGCACCACGATGCGGTCGGCGTGCCGGACGGCGGCGAGCCGGTGGGCGACCACCAGGACGGTCCGGTCGCCCGCGGCGGCCACGAGCTCACGGACGATGTCCGCCTCGCGGCGCTCGTCGACCGCGCTCGTGGCCTCGTCCAGGACGAGCACCGGGGCGTCCGCCAGCAGCGCCCGGGCCAGGGCGAGACGTTGCCGCTGGCCGCCGGAGAGGGTCGCGCCGCGCTCGCCGAGGACGGTGGCGTACCCGTCGGGGAGGGCGGCGATCTCGTCGTGGACGCCGGCGGCGCGCGCGGCCCGCACCAGCTCGTCGTCGGTGGCGTCCGGGCGGGCCAGGCGCAGGTTCTCGGCGATGGTGGCGTGGAAGAGGTACGTCTCCTGGGAGACGACGGCGATGTTCCGCCGCAGCGAGTCGAGCGCGTACGCCGTCACGTCGCGCCCGCCGGCGGTGATCCGGCCCCGCCGCGGGTCGCGATGGCGCAGGAGCAGCGCCAGCAGCGTGGACTTGCCCGCGCCGGACGGGCCCACGATCGCCGTGGTGCGTCCCGCCTCGGCGGTGAAGGTGACCCCGCGCAGGGCGGGCGCTCCGGCACCGCCGTGCTCGTCGTAGGCGAACTCCACGTCCTCGAAGCGCAGTTCGGGCGGGGACGGCCAGTCCGCCCGCGCCGTTCCCTCCCCGGCCACCAGGGGCCGTGCCGTCCGCAGGGCCGCGAGTCCGTCCGCCGCCGACACGCCCAGGTACCCGGCGTGCCACTCGCGCGCCAGGTCGCGTACGGGACGGAAGCACTCCGACGCCAGGAGCAGCACCAGGTAGGTGCCCGTCGCCGTGGCGGCCCCGGTCACCGACGACCGGCAGGCGAGCAGCGCGGCGGCCACCGTGCCGCCCTGGACGGCCAGGTCGGTGATGCCGGTGTCCACGAGGGAGACGCGCAGCTTGGCGACGGTGGCCCGGTGCAGCGCCGCCGAGCGTTCCTCCAGCCGCTTGCGGGTGCGCCCGACCGCGCCCGCGGCCCGCAGCGCGGGCATGCCCTGGAGGGCCTCCAGGTAGTCGGCGCCGAGCGCTTCGTAGGTGTCCCAGTGCTCCCGGCCGCGCCGGGCCAGGAGCCGGTCCCAGGCGCGCGGCCCGGCCAGGGCCAGCAGCAGGGCCGGGACGAGACCGGCCAGGGCGAGCGGTTCGACGGCGGCCAGGGCGGCGAGCAGCAGCGGCGGCAGGCAGAGGGTGACCAGGAGCTGGGGGAGGTAGCGGGAGACGTAGGCGTCGACGCCCTCCACTCCGTCGACCAGGGTGGTGCGGACGGCACCGGCCCGGGCGGTGGTCAGGTGGGCGGGACCGAGCCGCCCCAGGTGGACTAGGAGTTTGTTGCGCAGGGCCACCCGGACCCGTGCCCCGGCGCGGGTGGCGGTGCGCCGCTGGCAGACGGTGAGCCCGGCCCGCGCGGCGACCACGCCGAGCACCGTCCCGAGGAGGGCGGGGAGCCGGTCCGTGGCGCCCCGCGCCAGATCGGCGAGGGCCACGGCGAGCAGGACGGCCTGCGCGAGGTGGGTGAGGGTGACGGCGCCCTGGAGGAGGGTGGCCGCGAGCAGAGGGCGCCGGGCGTACCGGGCGGCGCGGCGCAGTTCGGGGTGGACGATCATGAGGTCCCCTCCTCGGGATGGGTGCTGCCGAGGGCCAGGCCGTGGACGATCCAGTCGCGGCCCGGCGCGCCGCCGAGGGCGGCGCCCAGGTCGGCCTGCTGCCAGGAACCGACGGGCCGTCCGGCGAGTCCTCGCCGGACGGCGGTCACATGGGCCAGGTGGACGGCGAAACCGGCGCGCAGATGCACCCGGCGGATGCGCGGGGCGTCGGCGTCCGTGGGGCAGCCGTACCCGAGCAGGACCGCGCCCGCCTGTGCGAGCCACGCCTGGCCCGCGGCCCAGGCGGCGAGCGTGGGCCGGGCCTCCCCGGCGGCCAGCCGCCGCAGCGAGCCGTCGGCGGCCGGCTCCACGAGTCCGGCGTGCGGTTCGCCGACGGCCGCGCACCAGGCGAGTTCCCCGGCGCTCGCCGCGACGGCGGTGGCGAGAACCGCCCGCAGGTCGTCACGGGACGGGGCGCCGCGCAGGGGCGGCGGCGCGCTGCGGCGGGCCGCCGGCTCGTGGGGCGCGGGCTCGTGGGGCGCGGGCTCGTGGGGCGCGGGTGTGTCCCTCACCGGTGGCCTCATCGATGCCCTCGCTGATGGGGGTGGGGAAACCCGCAGTGCCGCGAGCGGGTCCGCGCCGAGCCCGCCGAGGTCCAGGGCGATCGAGCCCGCGCCCACCGCCCGGGCGGCCAGCCACAGCGCGGCGGCGGCGTGCCCGGTGTCCAGCAGGAGCAGCGGCCAGGCGCGGTGGCCGTAATGGGAGACGGTCCGCTGCGGGGTGACGGACAGCTCGATGGTCACGCCGGGGGGTGACGCTTCGCCGGACCCGGACCCGGACCCGGCTTCGGATACGGCTTCGGACCCGGACCCGGACCCGGATTCGGCTTCGGATACGGATACGGATACGGCTTCGGACCCGGACCCGGATTCGGATACGGAGCCGGACACGGACCCGGAACCGGAACCGGAACCGAGGGGGTGCACGCGGTGGCGCAGCGGGTCGTAGCCGTGGCGGCCGGGCGGCAGGGAGCAGCCCGGGCCCACCACGAGCCGGGCGTCCACCGGGTGCAGCGCCCCCGCGGACGCGGCAGGCCGCAGCCGCCCGCCGCGGTCCTCGGCCGCCAGGGAGAGGCGGAGCAGCCGGTCGAGGTCCAGTTCGCCGGGGCGGGCCGCCGGCAGGGGACGCGGCGGTCCGGGCCACGGGCGTACGGCGGGCCCGGCGGGCGTGTCCGGTCCGGGCGGCTCGGGGGAACGGGCCCGGGCGAGGGCGGTGACGAGATCGATCTCCACGAGGGCCGTCCTCACATGTGCGGCGGGGGAGCCAGCGTGAAGTCCTCCGGCGCGCTCGGCGGCGTCGTGCGCCAGCCCCGCGCGACGGCGGCGTCGGCCAGACGAGGGCAACCGAAGTAGCCGAAGGCGGCCGGGGCGTTGGGGATCAGTCCGGAGACGAGGACGCGGGCGACGCGCAGCGGTGTCTCGGCGACGTCCTCGGTGGTGAGGTCGAACGTCATGAGGCGGTGGCCGCCGTCGTGCAGCGCGCGTTCCAGCCGCTCCCGGCTGCCGGGCTCGACCGCGTCGACGGGCACGACCCCGAGGGACGGTTCGGTGAACCGCCGGGCCTCGGGCGCCATCCGCTCGTCCAGCCACACCTGCACATGCGCCCCCAGGTCCCGTACGCGCGCGAAGTGTTCGCCGCACGCGTCCAGGTAACGGCGGTCCGCGCGGTGGTCCAGGTAGAGCCCGCGGGCGAGCAGCCCGGCCTCGACGGCCTGGAAGACCCAGCCGTCGGGGCCGGTCAGGCCCTGCGTGAACACCCAGGTGTGGACGGCTTCGAGGACGGCCTTGCGGGCGGCCTCGGCCGGGTCGTACTTGCAGGCGAAGCCGGCGGCGTACAGGCCGAGGCGGGGATCGTGCACGAGCGCGGCCACGCAGGGGGCGAACTCCGAGGGCATCTCGGCGAGCCACACGTCGAGCGCGCAGCCGGCGAGGTCGTCGGCGAGGCCGGGCACGCTCGCCGGGTCGATGCCGCGGGCGGGGCCGTCGAGGTGCCACCACAGTTCCAGGGCGTCCCGCTCGACGATCTCCAGCAGGCCGCGCTCGACCGCGTCATCGAATCCCTGCCCGGTGGCGATGCCCGCGTAGTTGAGGTGATGGGTGCGGGGCAGCGAACGCAGTTCGCCCTGGCGCCAGTTGAGGTGGGTGAGCGCGACGGGTGCCCACACCTCGGCGCGTTCCCCGCCCGGCAGCCGCTCCTCGCCGCGCGTCCACAGGGCGGGCGTGCCGGGGGTGAGGCGGCGGTACGGGAACTTCTCGCGGGTGTACTGCCAGTCGGCGTACGCCGGCACCTCGTCCGGTCCGTACAACCGCAGGCCCTGGCCGGCCAGTTCGTCGGCGGTGGCGCGCAGCGGCGCCCCGGGGTGGCCGGGTGGCGGCACGCGGTTGCCGCAGTACCGTTCCACGCCTTCCGCTATGGCGGCGGTCCGGGCGGTTCCGGGGTCGCCGAAGGTGGTGCCGAGGGAGACCCGGTCGGCGGGCCACAGCCCGAGCCTGCGGGCGTCGGATATCTCGGCGGTGAGCGCGGTGTAGCGGGGCGGTGCGCCCGCCGGGTGCTCGACCGGCTTGACCTTGCGGACGATGCCGCAGACCGGGTCGACGAGGGCTTCCAGCGGCAGCGCCGTCATCGCGGGATCTCCTGTAGGGGGTCGGTGGGGCGGGGACGGGTCCGGAGCACGGGCAGCCGGAGCGCCACGCTCCCGGGGACGACGTCGCGCCGGGAGGGGAGCAGCCGGGTGGCCGTGACCGGGTCGTCGCCGGTGTGGGGGTTGCGGGCGTGGGCCGGGAAGTGGTGCCCGGCGATCTCCAGGCGCAGCCGGGTGCCCGTGGGCAGCCGCCGCGCGAGCCGGCCGAGTCCCACGGTGAACCCGGCCGCCCGGCCCGCCGGGTCCGTCCGCCGTACGACGCCGACGGCGAGTCGCTCGGCCCGGCCGCCGGGAGTGAGCGCGACGAGCCGGGCGGCCCAGTCGGCGGACGGGGTGCTGGCGGCGGCCCGCAGCCGCACCTCGGCGGTGCCGACGACGTCCAGGGGGCGCGGCAGCGGCGGGGTGACGAGCAGGCAGCGGTCGGGCGGGCCGCCCTGCGGAACGCTCAGGTCGTCGGAGCGCACGGGGCGTTCGGGATCGGCGGTGAAGGAGATGCCGCACAGCGGACGCAGGCGCGGACGGTACGGCTCGCCCTCCGTGTCCGCGGGCAGCCACAGCGGGCTGCCGCCCAGCGCGACCGCGCCGCGGTGCCCGGGCCGGAGGTCCCCGGCGAGGGCGCGGCGCGCCCAGTTCGCGTAGAGGTCGCCGAGGAGCACCCGGTGCGCGGGGTCGGCACCGGGGCCGGGCTCCGCGACGAGGCCGTGCCCCCACGGGCCCAGCAGCAGCCGTGCCGAGGGGCCGCCCCAGCGGCGCCAGAGCGCGACGGTGTCCTCGGCGAAGGGGTCGTGGTGACCGCCCACCGCCAGCAACGGCATCCGGGCACCGCCCGCCCGCGCGAGGAGCCGGCCACGCTTGCGGGCCCGCCACAGGTGCGGCCAGGAGGGCAGGTTCCGGCCCAGTCGCGCGGGCAGGCCGGTCAGCGGCAGATGGGCGAGCGCCTCCGGGTCGGCGGCGAGCGCCTTCGCCAGGGCGTCCTCCTCGGAGTCCCGCCGGTCGCCGTGGGCGGCCCACCACCCGGCCCGGGCGGCCAGCCGTTCCACACCGGAGGGTTCGCGGGCGGTCTCGGCCGGGCCCAGCGCGGGTACGGCGGCGATCACGGCGTCGGGCAGGGTTTCGGGCCGGGTGCCGGGCCGGGTGTCTTCGGGCGCGTCGAGCGCCAGGGCGAGGGCGCAGTGGGCGGCGTAGGAACCGCCGACGGCCACCAGCCGGCCGTCGCTCCACGGCTGACGGCGGATCCAGCGGGCGGTCGCCGCGCCGTCGGCGCCCTCACCGCTGTACGGCCGCCACCGCCCCGGGGAGCCGTACCGGCCTCGCACGTCCTGGGCGAGCGCGGCGAACCCGCGCCGGGCCCAGGCGTCCAGCTCGGCACGGTGCCGGCGGCGGTCGTAGGGCGTACGGACGAGGACGGCCGGGAAGGGACCGCCGCCGTCGGGGAGCCGGACGTCGGTGGCGAGGCCCTCGACGGTCACGGTGGACGGGGTCATCCGGCGTTCTCCGGCGCGGGGGCGGCGGGGGCCCCTGCCACCCTTGGCGAGGGGGCGGCCCCGGGGGAGTCCGGGTTCGCCGGTGTGAGGCGGGAGCCTGAGTCCGCCGGTGTGAGGCGTGAGTTGGGGTTCGCCGGTGTGAGGGCGGCTCCGGGGAGCTTCGTGTCTCCCGGTACCGGGGTGGCCGAGGGGTGCTTTGTGTCTCCCGGTATCGGGGTGGCCGAGGGGTGCTTTGTGTCTCCCGGTACCGGGGTGGCCGAGGGGTGCTTTGTGTCCCCCGGTATCGGGGTGGCCGAGGGGTGCTTTGTGTCTCCCGGTACCGGGGTGGCCGAGGGGTGCTTTGTGTCTCCCGGCACCGGGGCGACCGAGAGGAGCCTCGCGTCCCCCGGCATCGAGGCGACCGAAGGAACCGGCAGGACGGGATGTTCGGTGACGGTCAGCGTGCGCAGGTCGACGCGGCGGAGCCGGCGCCGGGCGGGCAGGGTGCCGGCGGCGGGGGCGCCGGTGGCCCACCGGGTGAGGTCGTCGGCGAGCAGCGCGGCGATCAGCCCGGCGGCGGCGACCGTCAGCCGGAAGGGCGCTCCGGCCGTACGGGGCCCGGTCCAGTAGGCGTTCAGCTCCCGGTGGGCGGGCGTGGCGGCCAGGCGGCGGGCCCGGACGTGGGCGGAGGTGACGTCCCCGGCCGTCACCGCGAGGGGCTCGACGTACGCCTGCGCACCCTCCCGGTGGCAGCGCAGCCACGCGACACCCCGCTCGGGCAGCCGGTCGGCGGCGTCCCACAGTCCCGGGGGCACGGGCCCGTCGAGGCACCACACGACCGCGGCCGCGGTCTCCGGACATGCCGGTGAGGCGGCGGTCCGGGGTTCGGCACCGGCCGCCCGCAGGTACCCGGCCAGCGGCTCGGTCAGGACGGGGTCGCCCATCAGCAGCACGTCCCGGCGCTCGGCGGGCCACGGGGCCGCGCGGGGCGCCGGTGCCGCGTATCCGGCGTCCTCGAAGGCCCGGACCAGCCGGTCGAGGCCGGGGCCGCAGGCGTTTGCCGCCGTGCCGGAGAGCCGGGCGAGCAGCGCGGCCTCGTCCGCCTCGCCGGTCCGCACGCCGAGGAACTCCCCGTCGGCCGTCCGGACGGCGAGCCCCCGCCCGGGCACGGCGACGATCTCGACACCGGGTGCGAGCTGGCTGCGGGTCACGTCGGTTCTCCTGAAGGAAGGGTGGGGACGGGGGACGAAGGACGGAGAGGACGGGAGCGAGCCGTGGGGGGGGGGGGGCGGGGCCCGCGGGCGGGCGGTGAGCGACTCTAACGGGG